>JABGQU010000207.1 GCA_018648605.1 Anaerolineae bacterium
GCCCACTGTGCGGCATCGACCGTTTAAGGTGTGCGTTTTCACCGTTTTATGCATCTGCCCAGCAAAGTCTGGCAGCGGGTTTATAAACGCGTTTTGGCACGACAAAAAAAATAGGAGGGGTAGTAAGTCATGATGGTCATGTCACCGCGAGCGAAGTTTACAAAGCGCACGGGGGAGTTAGCGAGTAGCGGATCAGCTGTAGCTAAAGTTTCGAAAACGATGGCAAACCTCTCTTACGTGCGCACGCGGCACTACATCTCGTCACCAGAAATATGGGGGAGATTTATCGCGTGATTTATTTTCAGTCTTTACGAAACAGAGAATAAGCAGTACGATTTTTCGCGTACCTGTTTCTCAAACCATCCGCCCTTTTTAGGAAAAATATGAAAAAAACAACTCGCACCGAACATGACCTGCTTGGCTATAGAGAAGTTCCTGCTGAAGCTTATTATGGAATTCACTCTTTGCGTGCAATTGACAACTTCCCCATTTCTGGCACGCAAATCAAGTCTTATCCTGAATTGGTGAAGGCTTTGGCATCTGTAAAGAAAGCCTCGGCATTGGCAAATCATCAATTTGGTTTGCTGAATAATGCCAAAAAGGATGCCATCGTTCGCGCTTGTGATGATCTTTCTAACGGGGAGTATCACGATCAATTTGTCGTTGATATTATTCAGGGTGGCGCAGGCACATCAACCAATATGAATGCGAACGAAGTGATCGCAAATCGTGCGCTTGATTATCTTGGGCACCCACATGGGACATATCGTGAACTGCATCCTCTCGAAGATGTGAATATGAGCCAAAGCACGAATGATGTTTACCCAACTGCGATCAAAATTGCCCTGCGCTCCAAAATTGATCTTTTGATCGAGGCAATGGGTATTCTGCAAGAAGCCTTCGATAAAAAAGCGGATGAGTTTTCTGGCATCTTAAAAATGGGACGCACCCAACTTCAGGATGCTGTCCCGATGACATTGGGACAGGAATTCCGCGCTTTTGCAATTATGCTTTCAGAAGATCGAGAGCGTTTGCATGAGGCTTCACAATTAATCCAGGAGATCAATCTCGGCGCAACTGCAATTGGAACAGGGATCAATGCGCCCAAAGGCTATGCCAAAGTTGTCTGTAAATATCTGAGCGAGATCACCGAGATTCCGCTTATCACCGCGACAAATCTCGTCGAAGCCACGCAAGATGCGGGGGCGTTCGTCCAGCTTTCCGGGGTGCTGAAACGTGTAGCTGTTAAGTTATCTAAAACCTGTAATGACTTGCGGTTGCTCTCGTCAGGGCCACGTGCTGGATTTAATGAGATTAACCTCCCGCCTGTGCAAGCTGGCTCAAGCATTATGCCGGGGAAGGTTAATCCTGTCATTCCCGAAGTCGTCAATCAAATCGCCTTTGAAGTGATCGGTAACGATGTGACGGTTTCTTTTGCAGCAGAAGCCGGGCAACTTCAATTGAATGCTTTTGAACCGATCATTGTGCGTAATCTTTTTAATAGCTTGGTTTTCCTGCGTCAGGGTTGTATAACTTTGGCGGAACGTTGCGTGGTTGGGATCACCGCTAATGACGATCATCTACGCGCCATGATCGCCAACTCAATTGGGATCGTGACCGCCCTAAACCCACATATTGGCTATGAAAATGCGACTGCGGTTGCCACCGAGGCACATCAAACGGGCAGGGGCGTGACAGAGATCGTTCTCGAAAAAGGTTTGTTGAGCAAAGAAGAGTTGGATGAGATTCTGCGACCAGAAGCATTAATAGGGGAATAATCAATTTTCAAAAGACACAAGCCCCGCAAAACGCGGGTTTTTGCTTTTAAGGGCTTGACAAATTATCAACTCAATTATATTATGAACTTACTACTATTAGCAAAAAAAGTATACTTCTAAGTAAATATTGCTTCAAAACACAAGGAGACACGATGGTTGAAGAAAATACCCCAACCAAGAAATTTCAAAAAGAGATGAACTCAGGTACAGCCTCGCTGGTTCTGTTGAGCGTTCTCTCGCAAACAAAAGAGCCAATGTATGGTTATCAGATCGCCAAGTTTTTAGACGATAATCGCCAGGATGCCCCCGCAATGAAACAGGGCGCTTTATACCCTGTGCTGCGCTCGCTGGAAAAAAACGAACTACTCTCCAGCAATGTTGAGCCTTCGGTTTCGGGACCGCCGCGCCGTTATTACACCATCACAGATGAAGGGCGTAAAACACTCACCCTCTGGGCTGAGATATGGAGCCAGATGAAGAATTTTGTTGATAATATCCTTGAAGGAGAAAGCCATGTTTAATACCGTTGAAGAATATCTCGATGCCCTCAAGCAAGAAATGCAAGGCACCGATAACGCCACGATCCAGGATGCGCTCGTTGATGCCGAAGAACATCTGCGCACTGCGTTAGAAAATGATGCAGATACGTTGGCTGCTATTATTGAGCAATATGGGACACCCGAAGAAACCGCAGCAGCCTATGCGGAAGTGGAACGACGCACCGCTCCTGCGTTGATAGGCTCGGTGTACGTCGTCAAAGCTTTCGGACAGTTTCTAATGGAGACTTTTCGCCACTCT
>JABGQU010000077.1:161-16645 GCA_018648605.1 Anaerolineae bacterium
AAGTCCGCGGATTCTCTTCCGCGAGTTTTCTATAAATCTGCAAGGCTTCTTCATATTTCTCAAGCGCATCGCCAAATTCATTTTTAGCCGAATGTAAAACCGCCAAATTGTTCAAGGTAGTCGCCACGTATGGCAAATAAGTCCGCGGATTCTCTTCCGCGAGTTTTCTATAAATCTGCAAGGCTTCTTCATAAAGGGGTTGGGCTTTAATATACTGATTATGGTTTTGCAAAAAGAGAGCATACTCAAAAAGTATTTCCAGCTTCTTGGCAGCGCTAAGTGCTTTTTCGTAATACTCGATCGTTCTTTGAAACCAACCTTTTTTGGTATAAAAAGTTTTCCACAGTTGTGCTTTAACCAAAAATTCGTTGGCTTTGGTTTCAAGGCTCTCCTCTACTTCTGCCAATTCCTGCGTTTTTTCTTCTTTGGCTGTTTTTAACTGTTTGATCTCACTGCTGATCTCCTCTGCTTCAAGAACAACATCAGCCTCAATAAATTGACCTTTGTCAAAAAGTTCCTTCGCAATACGCAGCCGTTCTGTATTGATGGGGATTTTTGTAAAAGTTTCATACAGACGAAAAACGTCTTCTCTAAAACTTTCTATTTTTTCTTGCAGCCCTTCTATCTCTGCGTTAATTTCCCCGAGTTCCATTTTAAAATCATAGTCTTCAGGATATTTTTCGATTTTGGCAACAGTTTTTTTCTTTCTGATACCCAGTGCCGCAAGCTCTTTTTCAAGCGCTTGATAATCCTGTGTATTGATATAAATATTGTTAATTATTTTATCTCTGGCAATATTGTCGCCATGTACATTCTTTTGTTCCATATTCATTTCCCCACAACCTTGTCGCGTCCAATATTATCGCCATAAATATTGTGCTGATGTATCGCACCAGAAGTTTTTTCTTCTGCAACTCTTTCTACCATCTCTTGAAATTCCCCATCTGCCAAACGCTCTAATTCTTTGTTAAACTGATTCCACAAATGATGGAAGTCGGTATACGTTGAATAAAAATGTCCCAGGTCACTCAGCTTTTGTTTGAAATTCAACAAACTCATAAATTCGGGCGTAATGCTGCCAGTGTTAATGGCGGCGTCTTTGAAATAAGTAAAAATAAAGGGCTTCTCTGTCTTCCTAAATTGACCGTGCGCCACTTCAAACTCTTCGGCTGTATAAATTCCCACCTTTGTATAAGCCAATAAGATCAGAATATCGCATTCTTTGATCACTTCGTTGTAATCTGACTGAGAACGTCCGCTTGCTGACATTTTCGCAGACATATCCTCCCAAATCTCCAAGTGCAAAAATATCCCTTTTTCAAACCACGCCTTGCATTTTCTATATATCTCGATCTCGAATAATTGGCGCTCTTCTTTCAACTCTGCCGATGAAGCGAGGAAAATCTTTACTTTTTTCATAATGCACCCTTCTCAAGAAGATAACCCACCGTTCTAATAAACCATTGAGAATTATACCTATAAAAAATCTACCCCATCACCAACTTTGCAGCCCTTCTCCCGATCTCGACCGCGAAATTCGTCCCCGATCCCAAGGGTAGACTTGGCTCATATTTCAAAGCTCCCCATTATGATTCAGACCTGTACTCGTCTCTGTACTCGTTGTGGAATCATACCGTTCCAGCGATAATTCTCTGGCGTAGCCAGGCAGGTCATTCCCCGCTATCCACGCAGCGACCAGCTCTCCGGCAGCACAGCTAGCCATAGTACCAAAACCAGATAAGGCGCCCAGCATATAAGCACCGTCTACACCCATCGGGCCAATAATGGGCATATTTTCCTTCGTCTTCGTATAATACCCGGCATAGCGAACTACTGGTTTGGGGAGTTTCTCAAGGTATGGTCTCAGACCCGGGATAAATTTCGCCGCCCCACGCAAAACGATCTCTGGAAACTCCGGCGTCATTTCAGGCTCCCATACGGGGTCTTCCGCCACACGGTTGATCGCCCAACCTAACTTGATCCACGGACTATCTTTGCCTCCTTCGGGCTTGATATGCAGACCGCCGGGAAACTTCTTCAATAGCCACTGTAATTCTGTGTCTGAACCCAAATCCGCCTTTTCTTGTTCATCCCAATCAAGATATTGCTCGTCCATAATAATGGTAAATGGTGCTTCGCGGGGAATAACACCATGAATATCTTGTATGGCTATTTTTTGTTGCAGGACAGAAAAGACGGGTAATTCAACTCCCAGCAAAGAAGCAATTTCAGGAGAAAATGGTCCCGCCGCATTGATAAAGGAACGCGTTTGGATCCTATGCTGAGTGCCATCTATGACAATTTCAACAGCGTATACACCTTGGTTGTCTACTTCTACATCTGTCACATCTCCCACCAATAACCTGACGCCAAGTTTTCTCGCCTCCTCAAGCAAATACATGCCCAATTGCTGGGCGCTAATAGACCCAGCCCGCCTCGCGTGTACGGCAGTTTCTATATTCGCTGATAGATGCGGAAAAGACTTCTGGATGATTTGACTATCAGCCAAAAGATCTGCTCCATCCAGGTCTCCCTCATAACCTCGGCTGGCTGGATGCGCATAGTGTTCTGCTCCACGAACCTTCCCATCATCATGCACCCGAATACCCCCAACATCGAGTTGACTGTAATGGTCAATATAGCTTTGAAGTTCATGCGCTGGTTTGCGGGTGATATATAGATAGCCCCGCTGCTCCATATTGAAAGCATTATCTGTCGCCCTCGCAAGGTCTTGCATTAGATCAATACTGCGATCCATGAAATGCGCCATCGTATTATTAGGCCACCAGTTGCGATAATTCTCCCCAGACTTGGCACTGGTCTGCGAAAGCGGCGGGTTTTTATCTATGATCAGCACATTATTGATGCCAGATTTTGCGAGATAATATGCCGCCGCCACACCGGCGCTGCCGGCTCCACAGATCACTACATCAGCTTTCTCAAATGATTTCATAAATCACCTCTCAATAGGGGACTATCCCATCATCAATCGCGCAGCCCTTCTCCCGATCTCGACGGCAAAATTCGTGCCCCGATCCCAGGGATAGACCTGGCTCATGCTCGCGAAGTAGATACCCTCCACAGGCGTCTCTATTGCGGGGATATTCTGCGAATGTCCCACGAGCGGCACCGGCTGGGCATAGTCCGCTTTGAAGGCCCAGACCTTGCGCACCCAATCGCGTTCAAATTTGGGATTAATGCGCGCAAAACTCTCCGCGAATCTATCCATCAACTCTTCCGCGCTCATATAAAAATTGGCGTGCCCGGGCTCCAGATAATCGCCCGCATAAACGATATGCTCCCCGCCAAAATGTGCCGGATCAACGTAATTGGTATGTTCCACCAAAGCTAAAAAGGGAAAGCCATCTTTCTTTGGTAAATTGAACCAATAATAATTATCTTCTGAAAGCTGATGTTTCAACGCCGCCACTAAAACGACCGCGCCCATATGCTTAAGCTTCTTCAACGCACCCAAATAATCTTCCGGCAGATCGGGGACGAGATAGGACATCACGGATGGCGAAGTTGTCACCAAAACCTTATCGTATTCTTCCGCGCCAGCCTCCCCGAAAACGCTCACCTTTTGGGCAGGCTTCCGTACAATTTTCGTGATCCGCACCGAAAAGCGGACCTCGACTCCCAGCCCGCGCAGCTTTTCCACGAAAGAATCCGCAAAGGCTTGGAATCCGCCCACGAACGTGCCCAACTTCGTCGTGCGGGCATGAATGCGTGCCCAAAACCACGACATAGGCACATCTTTATGATATTTGCCAAATTTACCGATCAGCATCGGCTCCCACATCTGCTCATAGACGCGCTTCCCCACCCATTTGCGCATCCATGCGTCCACGGTCACTTTTTCGAGATCCTGCCAATTTTTGGTCAAACGCAAATAAAGGCCGACCAAGCCAAAACGGAGTTTGTCTACCCCCCATCCCAGCCCGGGGAAAAGCAGGGCTTCCTTGATCGAGTCAAATGGATACCATTTCTCATCATGCATCAGCACCGTATACGGGCGCGGGAAGAGGACTTTGTCACTCAATCCCAGTTCTTCGATGATACCGAGCATATGATCATCACTGGCAAACCAATGGTGATAGAAGCGATCGACCGTCCAATCCCATTTGGGGTCTTTGAAGCCACGCGCCAACCCGCCCGCAGAATCTTCCGCTTCGTAGATGGTGATCTCGTGCCCGGCTTTCGCCAGATCGTATGCGGCAGACATCCCCGCGTAGCCTGCGCCGATAATTGCTATTTTCATATTTTCTCCAAATCTATACTACTGAGTCTCTACGGATGACTCTGCGAGGAGCATTCTTTTGCGACGTGGCAGTCTCACATTCTCTGAGATTGCTTCGGCGATAAAACTACCTCGCAAAATCATATCTGAGTAGTTATATTTTCCCTTTGTGCTCTCTGTGTCTTTGTGGTGAAACTTATTTTGTCTCCGCTCGCAGCGAATCGCTCCACTTGACACCCTCACGCCCCAGATAAACCGCGCCTAAAACTGTGATCGGCAGCCAGAGCGCAATATGCAGCACAACCGCATAACCCAGCGCCTCCGCTTCGGAGACGCCGTATGCCACCAAAACCGCCTTCGTAACCGCCTCCCACGTTCCGACATAGCCGGGCGCAGAGGGGATGGTCGTCGCCAGATTGGCGATCCCGTTCAACAACATCAGCGCAAAGAACGAAACGCTGAAGTTGAAAGCATGCATCACGAACCAATATTTTACTGTCTCCAACAACCAGATAATGACCGAAGTAAAAAAGACCATCAGGACGTTGAAGGGCGATCGCAAAGATTTCAACCCATCGAGAAATTTATTCATAATATCGAGGGTTTTCTCTTCCAAACGAGCAGGCAAAAATTTCACAATGACCCATCGCCCGATCTTTGCCGTTATCTGCGGGAACATCGCTGCCAATAAAAAGACAAGCAAAGCGCCAACGAAAACACCTGTTCCCCATAGCGTGAGAGTTTGAATATCAACCTTACCAAATAAGCCCGAATCGGCATTTGCCAATTTCCCCAGTTCCGAGAGATTTATAAAGACGAACGCCAGCATCACCACCCCGTCAAAAATGCGCTCAACGATGATCGTCGCCAATGATGCTGAAACTGAAATATTTTCTTTACGCTTCAAGATCACAGCACGCAGCACTTCCCCCGCGCGTGCCGGATAAATATTATTGCCCATATAGCCGATCGTCGTGATCGGGAACATCGTCTTCGTCGGCACCTTTTTAACAGGTCCCAATAAATAATGCCAACGCCATGCCCTGATCCAGACCGCCACAAAATAGACCGCCACGCCGGGCAGTAACCACCAATAATTAGCTGTCTGCACCGCGCCCCAAAAGTCGCCCCACTCCAACTTGCTGAACGCCCAATATAAGAAAATCGCGCTGATCCCAACGCCAAACCAAATTTGCCAATTCTTCTTCATCGGCGCGATTGTATCACGAGAGACCCAGTTCCTGAGCGGAGGTGCAGTGAAGCGGAACCGTAGTCGAAGGACGAGTTGACTGGCAAATCGCCCTTCGACTACACATCTCACTTCGTTCGATGTTCCGCTCAGGGACTGTATTCCTTCGAGTATAATTTCAGCATGGAACTCGGAAAATCTGCCCCCAATTTCACCCTTAACGATCTGGGTGGACTCGTGCATTCTCTCAAAGATTATCGCGGGCGGATCGTCATCGTCAACTTTTGGTCAGCGGAATGCCCGCACGCAGCGCGCGTGGACGAAGACTTGCTTCCGTTACTCGAAAGATGGGGCGGCAAAGTGCAGCTTCTGCAAATCGCATCGAACGGCAATGAACCACTCGAGATGTTGCGCCAAGTTGCCGATGAACGTGGCGCGCATCCGATTTTGCAAGATGCCAACCACGCCGTTGCGGATATCTACGAAGCAACCAATACTCCGCATATCTTCATTGTGGACGCAGATGGGCTGCTCCAATATCACGGCGCCTATGATGATGTGGCATTCCGTCAACAGGTGGCCACGCGGAATTATGTTGAAGAATTAGTAAAAAGTTTATTAAACGGAAGCAAGCCACAAGCCACGAGTGTGCCGCCCTTTGGCTGTACGATCGTACGGATGGACTCATCCCATGCTGAGTGTTGAAGCAATTGCCGCTTTTATCGAAAAAATCCATCTTTTCATTGGTCTTGATGAAGATGGTCTTTTCAATATTGCCGAACATTTTGAAGAAAAAAGCTTTGGCAAAGACGATCTGATCCTTAACGCTGTTGAGCAATCTGAAAACTTTTATATTATCTATTCAGGGAAAGTCGAGATCGTGCAGGAAGAAAAGGGGCAGAAAAGCGCGGTTTTTGTGGCGGGAGATTATTTTGGCGAAGAGGCATTACTACAAGACGAAAAAAGCCACGCAGAGGTAAAAGCCAAAACAGAGGCTATCTTGCTGGTTTTGCCTGCCTCTTTTATTGGGCAAGATTCTGCTCAAATTGAGTTTTTACGCGAACGTTTGGATGTTTTCATTACGTGTCGCTCTTTGAGCAAAACGCTACATTTCGATTGGGTAAACGAAAACGAAGTCATTTATTTTTTGGTTAGAAAACACCAGATCCTCTTTTGGCGACGCTTACCCTTGCCTGTCACATTGCTCCTGGGTGGCCCGGCGACAGCATTTTGGGGAATGTGGGTTGGGGCAATTATTCCGCTTATCGCGGGGGTATTAGCCTTTTTGGCTGGGCTGGTTTGGCTTGCATGGGACTGGCTTGATTGGCAAAATGATTATTATATTGTTACCAGCCAACGCGTGATCTGGCTTGAGAAAGTGATCGGTCTATACGATAGCCGCCAAGAGGCTTATATGTCAGAGATCACGTCAGTCAGCGTTGAAACCGATGCTATTGTGCAATCCTTTTTCGATTACGGGCACGTGAATGTACGAACCATTTTCGGCGGGATAGATCTTAAATATATTTCTTGTCCACAACAGGCGCATCAACTGATCGAAGAACTTTGGCAGCGATCGAAATCTGAAGAAAAACAGAAGGCAAAAGATAAGCTGCATCAGGCAATTAAAGATCAAATTGAAGCATCGAAGGAAATTGTCGAGAAGAAAAGAATGCCACCGTCGCTAGCTGAGACTCAACCCCAAGAGCCTTTGCCAAGTCGTATTTTGGAAAAAAAGAAGAAAAAACAGAGTCATCTTTTCACTCTGCGTTTTCAAGAAGGTAGAGATATTACTTATCGAAAGCATATTGTGATCCTGATACGCAATGCAGGCATTCCTGCAATGATCACTTTATTCTCTTTCGGCTATATTGCTTACCAGCTTTATCAGATATTTCTGCTTCAAAGTGACACTGCACGATCTATCTCCTTTATCGCCTTATTGGCTGTTGCCAGTATTCTGTCATTTGGCTGGACGATCTATCAATACGTCGACTGGACCAACGACATCTTTAAGGTCACGCGGGATAAGATCTATGATATTGACCGCAAACCCTTCGGCGAAGTGCAGAGTCGCTCTGCCCCTCTGGAAAATATTGAAAGCACCGAATATAAACGCCGGGGGCTTCTAAGCGTTTTCTTTAATTACGGCACAGTTTATGTTCATATTGGTGCAGAAGAGTTTGAATTTGAGAACGTACTTGACCCTGCATCTGTACAGCAAGATATTAATCGCCGCTATATGACAGAACACGAAAAGAAAAAAGAAGCGCAGGCGAAAAAAGAACGTGACGATATGATCAAATGGCTGGTCGCTTATCATGAGAGCACAGATCAGTTTGATGAAATGATGCTACGATTAAAAGAGCAAGAAGAAGCTGAAGAGGGTGGCGAAGCAAAGGGATAGGAGTATGAAATGAAAAAAAGATCGTTTAGAATCTATTTGGGCATTTCAATTTTCATTATTTTCACCTTTGGCTGCTCCATCTTCTCTTCTGCTCCAATGGAGCCAGCACCCATTACGCAGCAAGCCCCTGTGCAAGAAGAAGCCGCTCCTACAGCCCAGCCTGCTTTAACCGCGATCTTCCCGACAGGTGTGGTGACAGAAAAAGACGGCACACTAACGCTATTCGACCGCGAGGGCTACACGCTTGCGCAAGTGCCTACGCAGGGACTTTCTTATCCCGATAAGAGCAATCTTCACATTGCTGGCACTGTCCCCTTGGACGGAACAAATCTCCCCCTGATCTATTTTTCATTTGAGCAGAACAACTCCCTGCTCTTCAATAATCATGGACAAGTAACCACGCTGCTTTCGGTGCCGTATTTTGCGGGCATGGTAGGGGCGGCTGGAAAACCCCTCATCGCATACTCGACTGCTGAATTTTTAGGAGAGAGTCTGGTTGGGAATTTATACGTTGGCACAACGCAAAGTTTGCCTGTTGCTGAACCAATATTGAGCGATAACGACCCGCAAGGCTGGGCAGTCGTCGCTATAGCCGTGGATGTGGATGGAAATCAGGTCACCGGCGTTTGGTATAGCAAACGCCCCTGGGGCATCGGCGGGGATATTGTCTTTGAGCCGCGCCGGACGCTTTCATATCTCGAATTGAAAACCGGAACGGCTTATCAATATTTGGGAGCGGAAGCAAATCCCTCGGTACTCTCTGCGGATAGAGAATGGGTGGCGTACACAAACGATACGAGCGTGGGAGCAGGCGTGGGCGCGATGACGATCCGCAATTTTATAACGGGAGAGAATATTTCTTATCCGCTCCTAAACGCCATCGACCAACGCGGCGCGGGCGAAGCATCCTTCTCCCCAAGTAATCACTATCTCGCCTGGATGGAAGCCAGCGGTTGGCAAATGGCAGAGATACCCAATTTCCACTCGGTAGTACGTGTCGGAAATATGAATGGCAACGTGATCGCCGAATTTGTGGATACTGCCTTGCTAAGTGTCTCTGGTTTGGGCACTGTACAGCGTGTGGAGCCAGTGGGCTGGTTTGATGATAATACACTCGTCATCATGGCACGCGGCGAACTATGGGATGACGCAGCCCTGATCTCTGTTGATATTCCCTCTAATACAATGAGCCTTGTGGCACAAGGCACTTTTGTTGGTTTTACTTATCCATAGCCCCCTGCCCATCGCTACGCTCGGGCTTCCCCCCAAATACTTCGTATTTAGGGGGAAGAGAAAATAAAATTAACTTACCGAATTAATGCTCGGCAAGTTTTTCTTTAAGCATCACCAGCGCATCCACGGGGGTTGGATCTACACCATAGATCATCGCCAGATAGTATGAGACATAATCGCCAAAGTGCAGCGCCGTCCACATTTGCGAGAGAGGCGTTTTGCCGCGCGCATCGACGGTATCGGTGCTAAGGGCTTCGAGCATGAAGGTCTTGCGCGTCAGGTTTGAGCGCAGGCGATTGCGCGGATGATCCGATTTTGCCCGCAGAAAAATGCTATGTGTGTGCAGCAAAACTTTTTCGGGGTAGAGTATCCCGGCCAAGGTATTGTGATCGGCTTCGGGGATGAATTCAAAATTGGAGCCAGCTTTGGCAACTTCGTTAATTTGACCCGTCCAGCGGCGGGCGACGGGGGCAAGATAATTGGCACCGAAGACGGTGATCCAGCGCCCGGCGGCTTGACCGGCGGAACGTTTGGCAGGGTTTTGATCTGCGAGCACATCTGCGCGTAGCGTCTCTTGCTGGGATTTCAGATCTGCTACCGTTTCAAGAAGGTCTACTTCACTCGAGAGGATAAAGCCAGCCCGCACGAAAAGCGCGAGTAATAATCCGAAAGAATATCCAACGGCTGCACGTGGCTGACCAGCGTGGTCAAATTTCCAGACGGGGGCGTTGATCTCGGCGGCTTTCTTTGCCAATTTTCCACCTGTGCTAAGAGCCATGATCGTACATCCAGCTTCAACAGCAGCGTCGAAAGCCGTGAGGGTTTCTTCGGTATTGCCCGAATGCGAGGAGGCGATGAAAAGTGTTTCGGGTCCACGGGCGAAGGCTGGCAAAGCGTAGTCGCGATGGACGATGATGGGCACTGAGCAAATTGGGGCGACGTATGTAGCGAGTAAGTCCGCGCCAATGGCAGAGCCCCCCATCCCGGCAATGATGATCTGGCGGATTTTACTGAAGTCCGCTAAATCCTGTTTTTGTCCCAGTTCCCAGGCTGCGGCGAGATGGTCGGGCAAAGCATCGATCTCACCGAGCATATTTTGGGGGTCAAGTTTTGTGAAGTCTTTGTGGTTATCAAGAAGCATAATTTGTCCCATTTTATTGAGTCTGGTATGAAACGGTATGAGATTATTTTTTTGGAAAGCCCAGCAGAATCACTTCCGCTAGCAAGCGCGCGTTGACATTGCGTATAAGCTGACTAATCCCATTTTCTGCGGTAGTGAGCAGCTTCTTTGCATCGGCAAGGCTTAATTTTTCGGCAAGATTTTCGATCAGGGCGCGGCGATCAATATTGGTGATCGCGTCGGCTTCACCTGCTCTTTGGAGCATGACATCCCGCCAGAGGGAGAGCCAAAGCAGCAATGTTTCGCGGAAGGCTTCCTTGTCTTTGGCAAGTTTTTCTGCGTAGGCAAAACGCCCAACACGTGAAGCGGAGAGGAGGCTTTCAAACTCATCCAGTTTTTCACTGCGGAATTCAAGGGAAGTTTCATCTTCGAGAAGGCGCAGGGCATAGCCCGGGCGCCCTGCAGAGAGATGAGCAAGGAGTTGGGCTTTCTCGGCATCGGCACCTTTTTCGCGGAGAAACTCCTCCACGCGTGGGGTGGGTAGCGGGCGCAAACGGATAATCTCGCAGCGCGAGACGATGGTTGGGAGGAGTTGCTCGGCGTTATCTGCCGTGAGCAGAAGGATGACTTTGCTGGGGGCTTCTTCAAGGGTTTTCAGAAGAGCGTTCGCCGCACTGGGATTTGCTTCCTGAAAACGGAGCAGGAGTACGATCCTGTAAGGGGCTTGATACGGGGAAAGAAGAACGCTTTTGCGCAATTCGCGGATCTGCTCAACTTTGAGCATACCACCTTCTTTTTCAGCCTGAATAATGGTCAGATCGGGGTGTTGCATCGCGCTCATTTGGCGACAATTACGACATTCGTCGCAATATTCTCCGGGGGCAGGGGGGGCAGAGCAAGTTAGGGAACGCGCAAATGCCAGAGCCAGCGAGCGGCGTCCCAACCCGGGCGAACCGGTGATGAGATAGGCGTGTCGCTGAGATTCATTGGCAACATGCTGACGAAGCATGTCCACTGCCCATTCGTGTCCGAGGAGATTCCAGTTTTCTGTCATATGTGTTGATAGGGGCGGGGTCATCCCGCCCTGCAAATTTATCGTTTATTCGACAATCCATCCCGCATACGCAAGAAAGATTCAAAACGTTCCTGATGGAGCGCGCCGCTGTTGAGCGCACCCAGCACAGCGCAGCCAGGTTCATGGACGTGCGTGCAATCGCTAAAACGACATTGTGCCACGAGCGGAGCAATATCGGGGAAGTAGCCATCCAGTTCTTCGGGCTGCGTATCCCAAAGCGCTAGAGATTTCCAGCCGGGAGTATCGGCAACATAGCCACCCTCTTTAAGCGGATGAAGTTCACGATGTGTGGTGGTATGTGTCCCACGATTAAGTGAATCGCTGATCTCGTTAACAGCAATGCCCAGCCCGGGCTGCATCGTATTTAGCAGGCTCGATTTACCAACGCCCGAAGGCCCAGCCAGCGCAGAAAGTTTGCCTTTTAGAAAATATTGCAAATCTTCTATGCCGATCTTTTTCTCTGCAGATGTGTAAATAACGGAATAGCCAATTTTGGCATAATGCCCAAAAATCTCTTCGGCTTTCTCGCGCCCAACCAGATCGACCTTGTTTGCAACGATCAGCACAGGGATATTCTGCTGCTCGGCGATGACGAGAAAACGGTCGAGCATACGCAAATGCGGATCTGGTTTAGCGCAGGCAAAAACGAAAACGGCCTGATCTGGGTTCGCAAGCAAAACTTGCCGATAAAGACCACGCGGGCGTGGATCCATACGGACGATAGCACGCTCGCGAGGCAGAATTTCTTCGATCATCCCCGTGCCTTCGGCGAGAGGACTGAAGCGGACGCGGTCACCAACAGCGATGAGATCGCCTTTGCGCGCGCCCTGCTTAAGACGTCCACGAAGTTCGCACGTGATCAGGCTTGAATCCGTTATTTCGACTTCAAAGAAGCCCGATTGTGATTTGATAACTAATCCCTCTTGCATTTTTTCGCTCATCAAGGCCTCGGCGTCTCTGTGGGGATGCCGCCAATTGGGGTTGGCGTTTTGGTTACACCAAAAGTGGTTTCAAACCAATAGGTGGAGCGGGGACTTCCAAAATAATAGGTTTCAACAATTCTCTGAAAAATAGGTGCTGCATAATCAGAACCTTCACCAGCATTCTCCACAAGAACAGCAATAGCAATATCCGGCAAGCCTGTGTTTTCCTCCGCCATAGTGTAGCCTGCAAACCAGGCATGCGGCAAGCCGCTCCCTGATTCTGCTGTCCCGGTTTTTCCTGCGACTGGGATGCCGTAACTACGGATACTGCGCAAACGGGAGTATGCCGTCCCACGTTGGTTTTCAACAACACTGATCATTGCATCTTGTAGCACTCGCAAATATTCAGGTGAGAGAGGCAGTGTCCCGCGTGCTTCGGGTTTGAAGATAGAGGTCGGGTCGTCAGTGAGGGGCTGAATTTTTTCGATCAATTGGGGTCGGTAGAGCGTCCCGCCATTGCCGAGCGCTGCCATAAAGGAGGCAACTTGCAAGGGGGTCACGAGGACTGTTCCTTGCCCAATGGACTGGTTAACTGCCTGGATCGCGTCTGTGGGGTCTTCGATCAAACCTGAGGACTCCGCACCCTGTCCTAAACCGGTAGCCTGCCCAAGTCCAAAGGCGCGCGCCATGTTGGCGATATCCGTTGTACGTTGGGAGCTGTATAAATCTAATCCGATATGCCAATAATAAGGATTGCAGGAACGCATGAGACTCTCAGACAGCGTTAGTACGCCGCTGGGTTTTGTATAACAGGTATTCAGATCAAGCGGGTCATCTGGTGTGATTTGATAAGAGAATTGGATCTCATCCTGGCAATGTTCATAAGTCCAGTCATTGAGCACACGGTCTGGTAATTCAACAAAGTGATAGCCGCACTCATAGGTCGTTTCTTCTGTATACAGTCCGCTCGAAAGAGCAGCAGACATGGTGATGACCTTGAAAACCGAGCCCAACGGATATTGTCCCTGCGTAGCACGGTTAACAAGCGGCTGATTGACATTATTGAGCAGCGCAGGCAATGCCTGATTGTTGATATTGGTCGGCTCAAAGAGATTAGGGTCAAAGCCAGGAGAAGATGCCATTGCCAAAATTCTGCCCGTATCACGTTCGATCACAACGGCTGCGCCCGAAAAGCCTTTGATCGCTTCCTGCGCGTAGAGTTGCAAGTCTTTATCGAGGGTCAAATAAAGGGATGAAGATGGGCCCGGGTCACTTTGGGCAAGACGAGTAACGATCTGCCCTTCAGGATTAATAACGTATAGAGAGCCACCATGCGTACCGGTGAGATATTCTTCGCCCCATTTTTCAAGCCCAGCGTAGCCCACACGCTCGCTGCCGCCATAGCCAAGGCGTTGATATTCTTCCAAATCCTCGGCAGGGATAGTGATCACATAGCCAACAGATTGGGGCGCAACGCCACCATCGAAATAGAAGCGCGCCTGATAAGGTGTTGCAAAAAGCCCGCCCAAATTCATGCGTAGAATACGTTCGGCATCATCGGCGGTCACTTCGCCAACCGGCACATACCAATCGGCTCCGGCGTTCGCATAACTATCCTGGATCTCTTGTGTAGTCTTCCCCGTGATCTTGCTTAACTCATAAAGCAAGGTGCCTTCACCATCCGGATGGATCTGCCCGGGAACAATGCCTAGAGCAACCGCATCTGCCTGTGCTGCAATAGCCGCGCCATCGCGGTCGTATATATCGCCGCGCGAGGGTATTTGATAATCCATCGCCAATTTATTGCCGCCCACTAATTCAGGCAAGATCATGCCTTCATCCCATTGAACGCGCCATTGCCCTCCGTCAAGGGTCAAACGCCCCGTAATATCACGGATCAAATCCCCAGCCAAAACAGTTTTATAGGTCAAACGAAAGGCAACTTGCGCCGAATTGGGGTTGGTAAGCACCGAAAGCACTTCGGTTTCAAGCTCGGTGAGACTCATCGCATTCAGCGCATCTTTATAACGCTGCGTAAAATCTTCCTGCGTGATCGCCTCCTGGCTGAGGGGGCTCAACATGCTGTACATCGTGGCATAGCTTTCGACTTTATAGGCTTCAAGGAAAAGCGTCATCGCTGCACGCGCATCAGGAGCAGGAGTTCTCACTACATCTGGCGCACGTAGAGTCGCTGTCGGCTCTGGCGTTGCAAAAGGATTGCCCACACCACCCGAAGAACAAGAGCTAAGGATGATGACGATCACGAGGAGGCTTAATATTTTTGTTTTCATTTTTATTACCCAAACTTTTCATCACGCAAAATTGCGCCGTAAACCGAACAATCATAATTCAAAGAAGACTGGCAAAGCTGCGGAATATTGCTCTCAGGCTCGACCCCTAATTTTTTCAAATTTCTCACCACATGGCACATCGGCAATCCCATCACGCTCGCGTAACAACCGGCAAACTCATCCACAGGATGAAACTCCGCATTCTGGATCGCATAACCGCCCGCCTTATCCATAGGGTCACCGGTCTGCACATAGGCTTCCAGTTCAGCATCACTATAATCCCGCATCGGCACATCACTAATGCTTAACTCACTCAAAACCTGATCGGATGCCACATCATAAAAGGCGACCGCTGTATAAACCTGATGCGTGCGCCCGCGCAGTTGACGGAGCATCGACTCCGCTTCGCGCGCATCCCTGGGCTTGCCGAGGATTTCCCCGGCATCTACTACCGCTGTGTCGGAACCGATAACGATAAGTCCCCTCATATTTTCCAAACTCGTTTCCTCCCCGCTTGCGGAGGGAGCCAGAGGAGAGCTAGAAGAAGCCCGTGCTTTCACTTCCGCTAAACGCAACACATAATCAGCCGGAGCTTCATTCGGCAAAATACTTTCATCTACATCAGCAGCGGCAACATTAAACGATAATCCGGTAAAAGCCAAAAGTTCGCGTCGACGGGGGGAATTCGACGCCAATAATAAAGTTTTCTTTTCATTCATCGAGGCGGATTCTAACACAAGAGCCGATTCGCGTTGTACAATGTGCCCTAGTTGTCTAGCCCAATTAACCAGAGACCTGTCAGGTTTTAGTTGATAGATTTTTGACAAGAACATGCAAGGAAAGGTCAAAATCTCAACTCAAAGATGCCTATTGAAACCCGACAGGTCTTTAGAATAAGGAGTCTCTCTTGAAACTGCTCGAAGATCGTATTCGTAACGAAGGCACATATCTCGGCAACGGCATCCTGAAAGTGGATGGCTTTGTCAACCATCAAGTAGATCCCGTCCTCATGGACGAAGCGGGGAAAGTGTTCGCAGAAATTTTCAAAGATATAGGCGCAACAAAAATTCTCACAGCAGAGATCTCCGGTATCGCCCCGGCAGTGACGACAGGCATCTATATGAATCTGCCCGTTGTCTATGCGCGTAAGCGCAAACCCATCACCATGCCAGATCAGGTCTTTTTGACCCTCGCCCCCTCCCACACGAAGGGACGCACAGTCGAATTAATCGTCTCGCCCGAATATCTCGCCAACGGTGAAAAAGTGCTCATCATCGACGACTTCCTCGCCAGCGGCGCGACCATTCTCGGTCTCGTTCGTCTCGCCGAACTCGCGGGCGGGACAGTCGTCGGCGTAGGCGCATTGATCGAAAAAGGCTTCGAGGGCGGGCGTGCAGCGCTTGAAGAAAAGGGTTTTGTCGTCAAATCGCTGGCGTGTGTCGCCTCGCTCGATGAAAACGAGATTACCTTTACGAACGGATATTAATTATTTGTAGGGGCGACCGGCCGGTCGCCCCTACGCCCTAAATATGAAAACCCTCTATCGCTTTGCCAATACCGCTCTCGGTAAATTCATTATCCGCATTCTTTTTACGAAGGTGAGTTTTATGTTGCCTGTCAAACGCCTACGCGAGACCGATACGTTGATCGCATTCGAGCACCCCAAACCCGATTACCCCGTCCACATTCTGTTGATGCCTAAGCTGGAACTCCCCAACTTTATGGCCCTCGAAGCGAACGATCCCGCCTTCATGGCAGACGTGGTCAGCACAACCCAAAGCCTCGTCGAGGAGTTGGAGTTGGATAAGACAAACTACCGCCTGATCGTCAACGGCGGGAGCAATCAGCATTTTCCGCATTTGCATTTTCATTTAATTTCGGGGAGATAAATATGTATATAAGGGGAGAGCCACCTTTCAACAAGAAGCGAGCGATAATTACATTTTTTGCATCTAGTAGTTCAGCCAAGATTTATTGTCGGATATAAGCGGTGTAATTTGATGCGA
>JABGQU010000208.1 GCA_018648605.1 Anaerolineae bacterium
CTAAAAAAGTTTTTAAATCTGCGTGAATCTGTCTAATCCGCAGAATCTGCGTTCTATTCTTTTAACTTGAAACTCTGCCTGTGAATGGGACTCTTCCCCAGCTTTTGGATCGCTTCGCGATGGGCTTTGGTTCCGTACCCTTTATGGCGGGACAATGCGTAGCCCGGAACTTGCTCGTCGAGTAGACGCATTTGGGCGTCTCGAGCAGTTTTCGCCAACACTGACGCAGACGAAATGGTCAATGAGCGCATATCGCCTTTGACGAAGTGCTCTTGCGGTAAGTCGATTTCAGGGAGTTTGAGATAGTCGGTGATCAGATAATCGGGGATTGGAGAAAGGGCAGCTACCGCTCTTTGAGCAGCCAGCCGTGTGGCGGGCAGGATGCCGATCTTGTCGATCTCAGCAGCGGAGGCGAAGCCAACGCCCCATGAGATGGCAATCTCTTTTACAAGCGGTTCGAAGCGTTCGCGCTGAAGCTGTGTCATTTGTTTGGAATCACGTACCCCAGCCAAAATCCGCGTTTGCTTCGTTATGTTGGGGAGAATGACAGCCGCTGCGCAGACCGGTCCTGCCAGCGCGCCGCGCCCGGCTTCATCTATTCCCGCTATATTTTGCCAACCTTTCTTCCAGAGTCTTTTTTCAATTTTCAGGTCTGGATATTTTGGGAGGCGGCTTATATCAAACTTTTTTCGGGGCATAGAGTCCCTGCCGGGCATTGCGTCGAATTTTGAGCAGATCTAAAAACATACGGAGCGAATCGTGCAGAACGCTGATCTTGCTCTCGTTGTTGTAATACCAAGGGATGGGGAGTTCGACGACCTCGTAGCCGCGTGCTTTTGCGATATACAGGATCTCGACATCGAAAGCCCAGCCTTCGATGCTTTGATGTTGAAAGAGATCTTCGGCAACATCGGCGCGAAAACCTTTGAAGCCGCATTGCGTATCATGGAGGTCGGGCAGGGCAAGCAGGCGGATGAGAAAATTGAAAATGCGCCCTGTGAGATGGCGGTGGTAGGGCTCGTTGTAGCGTACTGCTCCCTCGATCTCACGCGAGGCGATGACGATATCTTTATCGAGATGCGGAGGAAGAAAACGGCGGATCTCTTCAATGGGCATGGAGAGATCTGCGTCACAAAAGATGCGATATTGGCCTTGCGCTTCGCGCATCCCGCGTTGGACAGCCGCACCTTTGCCTGCTTTTTCGTTTCTGAGAACGCGTAGATTTGAGTGTTGATGCGTTAAATCCTGAGCGAGCGAGTAGGTTTGATCGGTGCTACCGTTTTCAACAACGATGATTTCTGCGGTGTAGTTTTCTGCTTCTAAAAAAGAGAAGACCTGCGCCAGCGTTTTGGGCAGGTAGTTCTCTTCATTATGGGCAGGGATGATAATGGAGAGAAAGATAGGTTTCATTAAATATTTAGAGGAAGAGTAGCGCAGCGAAGGTGAAGATGACTAAGATGCAGGCTAAAACTACACCCATAAGAGCCAGAATAGTGAGCTGCTTTTTGGTCAAGCCCATTAGAATATCGCCGGTTTTTGTTGTTGGGGGTGCTTTCCTTTTAACAGGTGCAGGGGCTGATTCTATAGGTGGCAGGGATTCGACAGGTTCATCTTCATCTTCAAAGGAGAAGCCAAGGTCGCCAAAGTCGTTAGCGGGAGGCGGGCTGACCGACTCAGATGCGAAGGGTTCTTCTTCCTGAGGAATCTCAGCTTGCGGAGCAGACGGTTTTGCTTTAGCGCGGAGAGGATTGATGATCACCTCTGAAATTTGATGCACGTCGGCGACTGCCATGATCGGGGGTAATTGGCTTATGGAGGAGGCAAAACGCTCGACAGCGTCGCGCATTACAATGCGTACCGATGGGCGAACAGAGTCAATATGGATGCCAGGGTTAAGCGCCAACAGGACAGGCTCGATCTCCTTCGGCAATTCGATATTTTGTCTTTTCAGGTAAACCTGCACGGCTTTCGCAAGTTGGGTTGTGCGCTTGAGAAGGTTTATACTCGCTTCCTTGAAGCGTTCGCCCTCGATAGTCCCCCAGCCATCTGCTTTCGCACGGTAGGCTCCTTCGATATTGGTGATGAGAAAAATATAAACGCCAGGTGGTCCGATCAAGATGAAGGGTACGGTGATCTTCGATGCCCCCAGCGTATGGTTGCGGATGATGGTGAATTTTTTGTCTAAACGTTTTTCGAAGCTAGCAAGCACTTTTTGTTGTAGTTGAAGATTCCCATACCAGGAAAAGCCGTTTTGCAGGGTTCCCTGAATGCGATTGATAAAGCTGATCGATCCATCTTCTTCGAGAAAGGGTGTCTTGTCTATGATTCTCATGATTTTGCCTTTATAAGATTTGATTTGGCTTTTCAATTTTAGCACAGGCAGTATAAAATTAGGACTGCGATACTTTGAAATATCTAGCAAAAAAAACGGGCTTGGTGTACGAGAAAAGGGAGTTTTTATGAAAAAGTTTTTTGTTACTGTATTTGTTGGAATGGTCTTGTCTGGGTGCTCTGCGAGCTTTCCCAAAGT
>JABGQU010000078.1 GCA_018648605.1 Anaerolineae bacterium
CTAAAGTGGACGACATAAACCGGAATCAGTGGATGATTTCACCGGAATCCGCATTATCAGGTTTTGAGAGATTGAATTATACTGTGTCTATGGCTTATCCTGTTCCGGCAAGTGAAGTTCGACGAGAGATCGTTGTTCAAGGTTCGCGTTTTATTGCTACGCTCAGCCCTGCTTCTAGCGTGGGCGAGGCGAAAGCCTTTGTAACACGAATACGAAGTGAATTCGACGATGCGACACATAATGTCCCTGCGTATTTGGTGGGAGGCGGAAACTCGATTATGGAACATGCCTCGGATGATGGTGAACCTTCGGGCACTGCGGGCAGACCCGCGCTCGCGGTTTTGCGCGGGAGTGGTTTGGGTGACGTAGCTGTTGTTGTCACGCGTTATTTTGGTGGCACCAAGCTCGGAACCGGTGGGCTGGTGAGGGCATATACCCAAGCCGTTCAGGAGGTCGTTGCGGCGGTTCCACGGGCTGAAAAAGTGCTGGCGCACGTCGCCCTGCTCGTCGCTCCCTATGCCTTGCTGGAGCGCATCCGCCTTTTGGTTGCTTCCCAAAACGGTGAACTCATTGCCGAGGATTTTGCCGCTGATGTAACCTTAACGCTGCGTTTTCGAGTGGATGATTTCCCTGCTTTTGAAGCCAATCTTCAAGAGCTTTCTGCGGGGAGGTTGGAAGCCGAGATCATGGAAACCAGTGAAATTTTATATAAAGGAAGGGAATGATGTTTAGCCTATTTAAAAAGAAACCTAACAAATTTATTGTCTTACTTATAGAGCAAGCAGCTCTAACGTTTAAGGGTGTTGAATATTTGCAAGAATATATGGAGACGCATGAACATGTGTTAGCAAAAAAGGTTACAAGGACAGAAAAAGAAGCGGATGAAGTACGGCGGATCTTGATCGATGAATTGAATCGGACTTTTGTGACGCCAATCGACCGCGAGGATATTTTTGCGCTTTCGCGCGCTATCGACGACGTTTTGGATTACGCCTATAGCACTATCTCCGAAATGGACGTGCTCAATGTCGAACCGACCAGCTTCATGACACGGATGGTTTCTCTGTTAAAAGATGCGACTTATGAACTTTATATGGCAACTCAGCGCCTCGAAGGTCACCCGGCTGTAGCGGCTGATCATGCCCAACGAGCGAAGGCGCTCGAAACACGCGTGGAGGGAGTTTATCGTGAGGCGATCGCCGATATTTTTAGTGGCCCTGAAGATGTGCATCATGTTTTCAAGATGTTGAAACGGCGCGAGGTTTTACGACACCTGAGCAATGCTGCCGATCGTGTTGACGAGGCGGGAAACCTGCTGGCAGATATTGTTGTCAAGATGACGTAGGGAAATAACAACTATGAGCACGATTTTAATTGTGATGATTGCCTTGGCAATTCTTTTTGATTTCTTGAATGGTATCCATGATTCGAGCAATATTGTTGCTACGATGATCTCCTCGCGTGCGTTTAGCCCACGCGTTGCATTGGGCGTGACAGCTGTAGCCGAGTTTGCAGGTCCTTTTATCTTTGGTGTTGCTGTAGCAACAACAATTGGTGATGAAGTGGTCGTTGCGGAAGCAATTACAATGAACGTTTTGCTGGCAGCGTTGCTGAGCGCGATCATCTGGAATTTGCTAACATGGTTCTTTGGTATTCCGAGCAGTTCATCTCATGCCTTGATCGGTGGGATGGTTGGCGCGGTTGGTGTTGGTGCAGGTTGGGATGCGATCAAATTGCAGGGTATTGAGAAAATATTAGTCGCCCTTTTTATTTCCCCTTTGCTTGGATTAGCACTTGGCTACCTTTTTACCAAATTAGTTTTCTTTTTTGCGCGCGGGGCTTCACCGAAGATCAATAACTTCTTTCGGCGTTCGCAGATCGTTACAGCAATTGCTCTGGCTCTAAGTCATGGTACAAACGACGCTCAAAAAACAATGGGGCTGATTACGCTTGGGTTGGTTACAGCGGGGGCGATCCCCAGGTTTGAAGTCCCTCTTTGGGTAATTGCGGTTAGTGCTGGTGCGATCTCATTAGGAACTGCGCTCGGTGGCTGGCGCTTGATAAAAACCTTGGGAGCAAAATTTTACAAAATCCGTCCAGTGCATGGATTTAGCTCACAGGTTACTTCAGCTTTTGTTATTTTAGGCGCGTCTATGATTGGCGGTCCTGTTAGCACGACACAGGTGGTCAGCTCATCGATCATGGGCGTTGGCTCTGCCGAGCGGGTTAGCATGGTACGCTGGGGAGTGGCAAAAGATATTATTATTGCCTGGATCGTAACGATTCCCGTAACTGCGGCGATGGCGGCTGGGCTTTTCTGGGTTGTTGAGAGAATTTTGGCATAGCTAGCTATATAGTTAGACTAAAAGAGACCGCCATTTGGCGGTCTCTTTTGGTGTATTGGCTTTGCTTTTGAATTATTAGGGGGTTTGGTCTGGACAATTATTTACAAAAGTATACGTAGGATATTCTTGGTAATCTGGCTCAAAAACAACTAGCTGGACCCATCGTGGGTTTGCTGTCGCACCTTTATTAAGTGTCCACGTAACACTCATGTTTTGTGAGGATGCTTCTGTAAAAACCTTGGTCTTTTTTACCGTATGGTTCCCGTCGCTTTGCTGGAACTGGGCAACCACAGTCATGGGTCCGTTTACCGTGATGGTGGCTATGATTTTCCATCTAACATTGGCCGGGCAGCCAAATTCTGGATCCCTTTGCAGTGTGTAATGCACAGAGGTGATCCCATATTCAAGATCACCGGGGTTGCCAACGCTGATATTGACGGATACAGGCGTATTAGATTGTCCAACGCCGAAAATATAGCCTGAAGGGGATTTGAATTTCCAAAAACTTTCATAAACTCCAGCCTCGCTGGGTGCGAGCAATTGAATAGGGAAGGTCATTGTTTCGCCTGGAGAAATCTCGTCAAAGAATTCATATTCAGCTGCGCCACCTAGCAGGTTTCCATCCCAATAGATCAATTTATAGCCCTTATGCCATGTACAGGTCCCACTATTGACGATAGTCCAGCTTTTTGTAAAATATTGCCCAGTCTCGACAACAGTACCATCAGGGATGGTTTCGCCTGCAAAACTTGCAACAAGACATCCCTCTGGGGCAATCTCAGAGATAGGCGGGGCTGTAGGTGTTGCTGTAGCTGTAGAAGGTGTCTCTTCAGTAACGGGCTCTTCTTCGGGAGTTGGTTCTGGTGTGGATGTGCTCTCTGCCATTTGCGTGAAGCGAGCTTCTACCGTTTGTGCTGCGGATGTTGCGATCATCTCTGCATCTGCCTCTGATAGGTTGCCACAGGCACTTACCACCAAGCTTAGAACAAAGAGAATGACCAAAATTTTCTTTTTCATATTCCTTTCCTTTTGCCAGATGGTTCATCTTATAGAGCGAGTAAATAAAACTTGTACGATCATATCTCCGTGAAGAGAGCTTTTGCCCAACACTGCAGTCTCCCGCTCTGTGAGGGAGACTGCTTCACTCCGACGTGTGCCTGAAAGGGTAAAAAGCATCGGGGTTCGCAAAGACATGCGATCGTATAATCTTTAATAGTTTCTCTATTAGGTCTGGCGGACGCTATTATACCGATTTTTTGATTAAAGAGAAGAGCCTGACAAAGTCAGGCTCTTGGTCAAAAAGAAGAAATTCTTTATGGGATCGTGCATTTAGTTACAGTGGTATGACCAAAATCCTGATGATTAGGATCATCAATATATATCCCAACCCAAAAACTTCCGACTGCCCCTGAGCCAAGTGCCCACTTATATTCAACTGATTGGGTTCCGGCTGAACCAAAATTCAGTGTCTTTGTAGTAGATGAACTGCCATCAGAACGCAGCCAGTGATATTTAACAGTACCTGCTCCGTTTGTTGTGATATTTGCCGTGACTTTAGGGCAATTTACATGACCCGCACTATCCCATGTGGATACTGAGTAATTGACACTGGTTACAGCAAATGCTGGGCTTGGGGCAGTTTTTACCTTGATTTGAACGTATATTTTTGCAAAAAGTACATTCGATGAATTTCTGATTTGCCAGTTACCTGTATAGTCACCATCCGTGGCAGGAGCCGTTAAATTTACAGAAATATCGACGGTGTTGCCTGGAGCAACACTTCCCATGAGTAGTTGGGGGGATGCGCCACTCATTTGCTTACCATTATCGAAGACAAGCGCATAATCCGCTGTCCAGGTGCAAGTGCCTATATTTCTGACTCGCCAGGTTTTTGTGAAAGTTTCACCAGGAGCAAATTCGGTGCCATCTGGCACAGTTACATCGGTAAGAAATTTAGCTTTATCGCAATTATCCTCAGTGGGTTTTATGGTAGATTGAGGAGCTATTGGTGATGGCGTTAAAGTTGGCAGTGCCAAAACAGGTGGGGATGTTGCTGTTTTGGGGCTGCTTATCGCCGCTCGGGTAAGTTGCACAGATGCGGTTTCAGCCGCCGCTGTGAATACTGCGTTGGGATCACGCCCCTGCTCTTGGTCAGCAGAGGGTAGTGTGCATGCAAAAATAAAAAGGATCAAGAACACGATTATAGACAAAGCTTTCATATTCTTAGACATACCAGCCTCCTAAAAGTTAATATTGATAATTTTACATCATTTAAAAAAAAGACGCTCCATTTGGAGCGTCTCAAAGTTGCTATTAATTTTCCTAAACAGTATCGGGATGTGATCCCGCCATCCACAAGCCAAGCTTTTCGCGGGTAGCATCTTTTGCATCCACAATTGTGACGATTTCGCCTCGGAACATTACCGCAATACGATCTGAAAGCGAAAGAATTTCATCCAGTTCAGCAGAGAAGACCAGAACGCCGACGCCTTCGTCGCGCATTTTGATGATCTCTTTATGGATATATTCAATCGATCCGACATCTAGCCCGCGCGTGGGTTGATTGGCGACCAGCACCTTTATTCCGCGGCTGAATTCACGTCCGACGATGACCTTTTGCTGATTGCCGCCTGAAAGTGTGGATGCGGCAACATCAATACCTGGTGCTCGCACATCAAATCGCGTCATCAACCCTTCTGCATTCTTCAAAACGGCTTGCTCGTTACGTATGAGTGTCTTCCCTGCGAATGGTTTTTGATAATAAGTACATAAAACCATATTATCAGCAAGACTGTAAGGCAATACCAAGCCATGTTTATGGCGGTCTTCGGGTACGTGCCCCAAGCCGTGTTCTACAAGATAGCGAGGTTTTTCAAAGGGGATCGTTTCACCCAAAAGGGTGGTCGTGCCAGCATCTACGCCGCGCAGGCCTGTGATGGCCTCGGCGAGTTCGGTCTGCCCGTTCCCTTGCACACCAGCGATACCTAATATCTCACCAGAGCGAACTTCAAATGAAATATCCTTGACGGCGCTGACGCCGCGTTCATCCTTGATGGTGAGATTAGAAATTTCAAGAACGATCTCAGCAGGTTTAGCTGGCGCTTTTTCGACTTCGAGCAAAACATCGCGTCCGACCATCATTGTGGCAAGACCTTGCTGGTCAGTTTCGCTAGGAGAGGTATGCCCCACAACTTTGCCACGCCGCATCACGGTCACTCTATCTGCTACCTTAAGGATTTCCTTAAGCTTATGGGTGATAAAAATGATCGAAACACCTTTTTCAGTGAGCTGGCGCATCACCTGAAAGAGATCTTCAGCTTCCTGAGGGGTAAGTACAGCGGTCGGCTCATCAAGAACAAGGATATTTGCCTTGCGATAAAGTGCCTTCAAGATTTCAACACGTTGCTGCACGCCTACAGGGATATCTTCAACAATTGCGTCTGGATCAACTTCAAGACCGTATGCTTCAGAAATCTCAAGGATTTCACGACGGGCACGTTTTAGATCAAGGCTGGTACCTTTGGTGACTTCTGAGCCAAGGATCATGTTCTCGGTTACGCTGAAGACGGGTACGAGCATAAAGTGCTGATGGACCATGCCGATTCCGTAATTGATGGCATCATGAGGTCCGTTGATCTCAACTTGCTTATTGTTAATTAGAAATTCGCCTTCGTCGGGTGCATATAAACCATAAACTACGTTCATTAAAGTGCTTTTACCGGCGCCATTTTCGCCCAGTAAGGCATGAATCTCGCCTTTGCGCAACTCAAAACTGACGTCATCATTGGCAAGCACGCCAGGAAAGCGCTTGGTAACGTGACGAATTTCGAGGGCCAGTTTTTCTTCGGTCATGGCCTACTCCTTCTCGTAGGGGATGCCATCAGCGGCGGGAATGCGGGTGCGACCAACAAAGCCAGACAAAATAACAATGGTCAACACATAAGGCAACATCCCGATAAATTGATGTGCCACTTTTATATCAGCAAATTGAAGTTGAGTTTGCATAGCGTTCGCAAACCCAAAAAGTAGCGCTGCTCCCCATGCGCCGAGCGGGGTGTATTTGCCAAAGAGCATAACTGCCAAAGCAACAAAGCCTCGTCCGTTCGTCATTGCTCGTTCAAAGGAGCCAACTGCTTCAAGAGTCAGGAAACCACCAGCTAACCCGGCAATAGCACCGCCAGCGATCACATTGACATAACGGATTTTGAATACATTCACACCGAGGGTATCAGCTGCACGAGGATGTTCACCAACTGCGCGTGTGCGTAAGCCCCATTTCGTGTAAAAGAGAACGTAATGGACAACGATAACCAAAACGAAAGTAGCGTAAGTGATAGGGGGATTGTTGAAGATAGCAGGGCCGAGAATTGGGATATCGGCAAGCGGGCCAAGCGAGATGGGTTGTAGCTTCCCTTGTGTTGTCAGCCCTACCTGATAAAAGTATCCCGTTAACCCGAGGGCGAGAATATTGATGACTGTTCCGCCGATGATCTGATCCATTTTTAGTGTGACGGACATATAGGCGAGTAGCAAGCCCATGAGCGCCCCAGTGAGAATAGATGCGAAAACGGCGACGAGGAGGTTGCCCGTCCAGACGTTGACGAGAAATCCGACAAAGGCGCCCAGTAGCATCTGTCCCTCGATCCCGATGTTGATGACAGCAGAGCGTTCTCCCAGAAGACCGCATAGTGCCCCTAAAACAAGAGGTGTAGACTGGCGGATGGTAGAGGCGAGAACAGCCTCGGTGACACGGGCATCAACGGCATATTGCCAGATAGTAACCCCGACAACGCTTAGAGTAATGAAGATGGTAACGCCCCACCGCTTGATAAAACGTTTCCAGGGTGAAACGGGCGCCGGGAGAGAAGTGGTTGTTTGCATAAGAACTCCCTATTTTTGTCCCCAGCCGCTGAGGGTGATTTTTTCGCCGCCACCATCTTTGGTACGGAGCATTTTGCGAATAATCATATCGGCGGTGACGAAGAAGAGCATCAGGGCTTGAATAACATCGGTAATTTCCTTGGCAACGCCTGCATTAAA
Source organism: Anaerolineae bacterium (assembly GCA_018648605.1). Lineage (GTDB taxonomy): Bacteria > Chloroflexota > Anaerolineae > Anaerolineales > Villigracilaceae > Desulfolinea. Next base: position 7,386 of record JABGQU010000078.1, read on the forward strand.
TTGCATGGTGCTGGCACCGGCTTTCATTGCACCGATAAGTATTGCAGCAGGGATGATGCCAAAAGGATGAGTTTTGCCGAGCAAGGCGATGGTGATCCCATCAAAGCCAAGACCAGTATTGAAACCTGGTTGGTAGCGCCCTACAATGCCCAAGGTTTCAATGCTACCGCCAATGCCTGCCAGAAAACCGCTAATAACCATAGTCAGGATGACTGTAAAAGCGACTCGCATCCCAGAATATTTTGCAGCATGTGGGCTAAGACCAACTGTGCGGATCTCAAATCCCGTTGTAGTTCGCCAGAGTGTAAACCAGACGATAATTGAAACTATTATTGCCAAGAAGAAACCAACGGGGATCTCGCCAATCGAAGGAATGCGTGCACTATCCAGGATTGCAGGGGTGCGGGCGACAATATTGCCTCCCGAAATGTCCTTGAGGGGGCCATCAGCGAGATAGTCGGTAATATTAATTGCGACATAATTCAACATGATTGTTGTGATGACTTCGCTGGCTCCTGTGTAAGCTTTTAGTGCGCCAGGGATGGCTCCAAATAATGCGCCGGCAATAGCTCCCGCTAGAAGTGCTAGCGTGACATGGAGGAAGGGAGGTAATCCTTTTATCAAAAATCCTGCGGCTGCAGAAACTAGCGCGCCAAGGAGGAGTTGCCCTTGTGCTCCAATGTTAAAAAGACCAGCTTTAAAAGCCAAAGCCACTGCCAATCCACTGAAAATAAGCGGTGTGGCTTTTGCAAGAGTACGACCAAAAGCTTTCATGGTGCCGAAAGAGCCTTCAATAAGCGCGGCATACGCCTCAATTGGATTTGCTCCTGAGACGATTAGCAGAATAGCGCCAATAACTAAAGCTAAGAGCACAGCAGCCAATGGAATAGCAATCACGTGCCAGACAGATTTAAACCAATCAGAAAGAGATTGGTTACCTGCCTCGGTCTTTGCTTGATTGTCCATATAGATTTACCTTCTTGTGATGGATTCAGGGTTGAATTTTACCTCGCTTCAATGAGTGCGTAAAGCCGAATGATGTCAAAGGAGTTAGAAATAAAAGAGAGTGCTTCTTTGAAACAAAAAAAGAGTGTGGCATCGCCACACTCTTTTTTTACACTATAGGGTTGATCTAGTAGCCAGTGGAAATGGAACCATCCAATAAACCGGCATCAATTTCTGCCAATTTGTCTTTAACTTCTTGGGGAACAGAGCTATCGAAGTCGTGGAAGGAAGCCAAGCCAGTGGTGCCGAAGTAGTTGCCGCCGGGGAATTCGCCAGCAGCAGAAGCGCTGATCAACTCAAAGACACCGGGGGTGATGAGTTTCATTGCGCTGGTGATCAAGCAGGGGTGTGCTTCGGGAACGGTTTCCCATTGGTCGCTGTCAACACCGATGCAGAAAGCACCTTCGTGAGAAGCAACTTCGATCAATGCGCCGTTACCGGTTTTTCCACCAGCACCAAAGACAACATCTGCGCCTTGGTCGAGAGCTTGCTTAGCAGTGGTTGCGCCCCATTCGGGATCAACAAAGGCAACATCCATGCCACCGGGGTGGTAGGTGGAGATCAGGTTGATGTCAGGATTGATGTAGAGAGCGCCTGCTTCGTAACCTTCTTTGAAGGCAACAACGGGGGGAACCAGATCGGTGCCGAGAACGGCAGCGATGGTGCCTGTTTCGCTCATCTGAGCAGCCAAAGCGCCAGCCAAGAAGCCAGCTTTGTCTTCGGGGAAGAGCAAGCCGGCAACGTTCGCGAGTTCTTCGCCTTGCCACTGATCAACACCGATGAAGTTGATTCCAGGGTAGTTGGCAGATTCGCCAACAGTTGCTTCACCAAGCGCGAAACCGACGGTGACGATGACATCGTAGTCTTTTTCAGCGAAGAGCTGAATGTTGGCTGCGTAGTCTTTTGCGTCTTTGGTTTCAACATATTTGACGAAAGCGCCGAGTTCATCGGCTGCTTGTTGAACACCTTCCCAAGCGGATTGGTTGAAGGATTTGTCGTCAACTTCGCCAACATCGGTGACGAGACCTACACAAAGTACGGCTTCGTCAGCACAATTGTCTTCACTGACGTCTGCGGAAGCGCCACCGCAAGCGGAAAGCGCAAGGGCTGCAATCGCGAGGACTGCAAAAACGGTGTAAAACTTTTTCATTTCTTCTCCTTCTTTCTAAAATAGATGGCAGAAAGTATTATGGTGCAAGTCTACAAATGCCAGCACCGCAACCTAGTATACAGGTTATCGAAATATTCGACAAGATGACGAATGTCGCTTGTGAAACAGCTTTCAATCGTATTTTTTAGAAACAAAACGTCCTTTTTTAGACTGTAATTTTATTTGGATCGAGAATATATTGCCACCAATTATTATGGACACCGTTCAAGCGACCGGCTACATGTGGGATATGTTTCAGCCACCACTGGTGGTGAATGCGGATATCGCCATTGCCCCATTCACTGGCGTTGACCTGGCGAATATCTCCGCGAAAATAGGGGAAGTTGTACCAATCGTAGCAGTTACTGGATGTAAAGCGTGGGTTCGCCCAGTCGTAATCTTTTTCGCTATTGGGGGCAAAGTGAACATTGCCCATTTCGGCTTGTCCCGGATTTTTTTTGTCGTAGCGTGTATAGCGCTCCCAGAGATTGGCTTCGCCGCGTGTTTTGGAGAAAGTTCTTTCCATATGCGATTCAACACGGTGGGTAAAGGCTTCGAGCATTTCGCCGACGCCGCGCTCGTAGGAAAAGCCCATGATGACGAAGCGACGTGAGATATGGCTTGTCCCTGTTAGGGGAGGGGCATTGCACCAGAAGGCATCTTTGCCTGCCATAATCGATTCGTAGAAGCCGGCGTAAGGAAAGGCGAAAACCCAAACTTCGTCGATCTCATTCTTTTCGATGCGTTCAACGATATTGAAGTCTTCGAGAATGGCGTGGTAATCAACATCTTGTGGTTCGTAAGGCGGAGTGACTTTGGTTATCACGTCGAGGTAGAGAGAAGGGGAATAGCGGAAACCATCTTTTTTGGCGGGAAATTCGTTCACTTCTATGCGCTCGATGATCTCGTAGCGTGCCATGCCATAGCTGTTTTCGAGAATATCTGCCGAGAAGCCGACGGTTAGGTTGTCAGGGTTGTTCCAGCCCGGACGCTGACTGAGTTTTTGACCGGTGGCGGCATCCATGATGGGGTCATAGATGATAAGGAGCACACGGTTAGTGGTGAGCTGTGTGGGCTCGTTAGGATTATCTACAGGGGTAGCAGGTTTCGGGTCCACGATCGGTTCGGGGGCGCTTTTCCCCAATCCAAAAAGTTTTCTGAGTAATTTTAGTAAAAGGGACATGAATACTCCTCGTGTATTTTTAGGGGGTGTCAACTGCCATGTAGACCTGGTCAGTTTGCGCAATGAAGAGAATGTGGTTGGCGTTGGTAGTGACGGCGGTTAACGCGCTGCGCGGGATGCTGTTTGCCTCGTCGTTATTATAGGCGTGAAGCTGGTTTTGAAGCTCGTAGGAGCGCGGGCTAAGCCGAAAAACGGCTTGTGCTTCTGAAGCCAATAGTAATATAGCGGCATCGGGTGGCGTGCTAAGGTGCATTTCGGTGAAGATAACCTGCCCAAAGCTGCTACCGCCGCCCGCAGCAGGGTGTGGATCGATCAATTGCGCGGGGTTGATGCAGCGTGTGGGGACGGTATTGAGTAAGCTGTAAGTGCAGCTTGCCAGATGTCCATCGGTGAAGAGCAGGTAGAGATCGCTGCCAGTTACGCTCATATCAATGGCATTTTCGAGGCCCTCAGGGGCTTGCTCGAAGAAGGCGGTGGGGTAGTTGATAAAGGTGGATGCTTGCCCGCCGTAGACCCAAACTTCACGCGAGGCGGCGTCTAATAGATAGAGCACATCTGAATCGATAATAACCGCTGTCACTTCTCGGAAGCCGACCGTAGGTTGTTGTAAAGAAAGGGCTTGTGGTACCTGATTATCTGCACAATAGAGCAGGTTTCCTTGCTGGTCAACCCCTAAAACGGAGGCAGCCATAGCGTTTGCTTTGGGCAAAGCCAGCAATTCAATCAGTGCCCCCACGTTCTTCCCACCATACTCGCCAGATTTGCATAGGAAAGTATCGTCGTATTGATAGCCATTGCCGACCAAAAACGCACGCAATATCTCGCCGCTATTTTCATCGAGCATAAAGAGTTCATTATCTGTTGCTGCAATACGGCTAATGCTGATGCCGCGCGGTAATCCACTAATGGCCGGTTTGAACTCCAGGCGTAAAATACCGAGCAATTCATCGAGGTGATTTTGTGCCTCGCTGCGTAGCGCGCGCGTATCGCTTGTAATATCAAACGCCTCTGCCTTCTCTAGCTCCGAGATGGTATCTTCCCAGGCAATCCTTGCAGCAATCGGGTCATCTTGCCCAATGGCGCGCGCGCGAGCGGCTTCGGCTTGAGCGTAAAGAGTATCATATTGAAAATCGCGCCCAAAGCGAAAGTAGACCACGCTGGCAATTGTGACCACCACCAGCGGGATAATGATCGCGATCAAGCCCATTACCCAACCTGGCAAACGTACGGGGGTTTCGCTATCGTCTCTGGGCAATAAGCGCGGTAACACTTTTTGAACACCGGCTTTCAGACGTTCATTCCCTGCACGCGTAGCTTGCATCCCTTTGGCGAGGGCACGCGCACTCTGGCGAGCAAATACCTCGCTCGTGGATGGCCCTGCAGGAATTATGTCTTCTTCAGACTCAGGTTCAAAGTGAATATCTTCTGCCGGAGCGGGAGTAGGTTCTGGCGCACGGCGCGGGATAGAATCAGGTACGACGGGGCGCACCAGCGGAGGCTTGCTCTCGTTATCTTCACGAGGTGCGGGCAGAGGTGCATCTTCCGTTTCATGCGTATCAACGGGCAACGGCTCAGGCTGATGGTGATGGCTGGCGCGCGGCGCACGTTCCGGGATTTTGGGTTCTGCCGAAATTCGCTCTGAAATGCTCTCCAACGTTGGCTTGGTGCCACGCTCAGGTTTTAGCACAGTGACTGCGCCACGTCCCTCGCTGACCTCGATCAGCACGGCGTTCTCATCTTCGCTGCTTTGACGCATGAGCGCGTTGCGCAAGATTTCGAGCGGAGCGGTGTGATTGTCGCGTTGCAGGATCTGCTCCCAGATGGATGGGAACTTGGGGGTCAGTAGCAAGCGTCCCCCGGCGCGTATCGTAATTTGGGAGAGATAGGTTTGTGTTGCTTGCCCCATCCCAAGCCCGCGTCCCGCCAAGGCTATATCATGGATGTGAATCCGCTCGGAATCCGCCATCCAATAAGCGTGGGTAGGGCCTGCTTCGAGAATATAAAATTGCTCGCCGCGCAACGCGCCTAAAGTGAGTTGTCCGGTTGAATAACGCCCCTGTCCGCTGGATGCCATATTCCGTTCCAGGAGATCGCCATTGAGCGTGCTGGCTGCCATCCGCAATGCGGCAGTTACTGAGCCGGGTGTTTGATAAAATTCCTCCGCAGCGCGCGAAGTCATTTGCAAATAATTGACAGTAGAAAAAGGTGCATTGCCAGCTAATGTGAGATGCACGACCAGACGATCCTTTTCGCGGCTGCGCGCCTTGCGGCGGGGTGGTGCGAGCACCAATAAGCCCGGCGGCGAGGGGAGCTCGTTGCCGCGCAAGCGATAAAGGGGGAGGAGAGTAAGGTCGAAGGTTTTTGACACGTCTATATCCTATCTAGTGTCCATCATTATACTGGTAAAATCCAGCCGATAAACAAAAACAATACACAGGTACTAAGTGTTTAGAAAACATTCAGTACTTGAAAGAGAGAATATGAAATACACCCTCAGTAACACCCTTGAAGAATTTGAAAAACTCGCCCTTGAATGGAATAGCCTGCTTGCCGAGAGCATCGCCAATCTCCCTTTTTTGCGCCATGAATACCTGCTTGCCTGGTGGGATTCGCTCGGTGGCGGCGAGTGGGAGCAGGGCGAGCTTGCCATCATCACCGCCGAACGTGACGGCGAGTTGATCGGCATCGCCCCCCTCTTTTCAACGATCTATGAAGATCAACCCAGCTTGCTTTTTTTGGGAAGCATCGAAATTTCGGATTTTCTGGATTTCATCGTCCGTGAAGCGGATCTGGCAGACTTTATAAGCGGATTGCTGGATTTTCTCGCCTCGCACACCGCCCTAACGTGGTCGGCGCTCGATCTGCAGAATCTCGTCGAAGACTCCCCCTCCCTACCGGTACTCCAAACAGAAGCTGCCTCCCGAGGCTGGAACTTCGCCCAGGAAACCCTTCAGCCTTCACCCTACGTTGCCCTCCCCGGCAGCTTCGACGAATATTTGGCTGGTGTCAAAAAGAAACAGCGTCACGAAATTCGCCGCAAAATGCGGCGTGCCACAGCCGATGAACGCGAAGTGACTTGGTATATTGTCGACGACGAAACCAAGCTCGACAAAAATATCGAAGCCTTTTGCCAGCTTATGACGCAAGATCCCGAAAAGCAGGCTTTCCTGACCCAAACAATGAAATCGCAAATGAATGCCGCCATCCACGCTGCTTTTGATGCAGGCTGGCTGCAACTTGCCTTCCTCGAAGTAGACGGTGAGAAAGCCGCTGGCTATCTCAATTTTGATTATGATAATCGCATTTGGGTCTACAACTCCGGGCTGGACATGAAATTCCGCGATCTCTCTCCGGGCTGGGTCTTACTTGGCTATCTGCTTCAATGGGCGAACGAAAACAGTCGCAGCGAATTTGATTTCATGCGTGGCGATGAATCCTATAAATATAAATTTGGCGGCGTAGATCGCTTCGTGGTTCGGGCAAAACTAAGCCAATAAACCGAGAGATAATTATCATGTCGTATAAAATTAAGTTTTTGGAAGAAGAGAATATCCTTGAAACGATTTATCATGGCACAGTGAAAATTGTCGATCTAGGCATTGTTTTTGCTAAAAATTTAAAATTGGCAAGAAAGCATCATGTTCATCTCTTTTTGGTTGATTGCCTTGAACTGGAAGATGATAAGGCGATGATCGTTGAAAATTACGAGGCAGGGATTTTGTTGAAGAAAATAGTCGGTCAACTTCCAAAACGAATGCGAAACGCGATTGTCTTGCCGCGCTCGCGGCAGGCTGCTGAAAACTTGCTTTTTTTTGAAACGATGACCCGAAACCGAGGGTTAAATGTACGCTCTTTTGAAAATCGCGAAGCTGCCCTTACTTGGCTATTAGAGGCTGAGATTTAAAAGTACGAAGAACGAAAGAACAGGAGATAAAAATGGCAATAAAACTAACGACCGAGCAGGTCTGGCAAACCCTTGAAAAAGAACTCTTTGCCGTTTTGGGTATGGTTACTGCAAAAGGTGAAGCCCGCACAGTTGGCATTGTCTATATTGCGCACGATAAAAAGCTCTACATTGCTAGCAATAAAGAGACCTGGAAAGTACGCCATATTGCAGCCAACCCCAACGTTTCGATAACGGTAACGATCCCTAAACGAATTCCGTTGATGCCCTTTATCAAAATCCCGGCAGCCACGATCACCTTTTCAGGTAAGGCGCGTGTGCTGGATGCTGTCGATGTGTCAGATGCGGTCAAAAAACTGCTTCTACGCGGGCTTGACCCGCAGAGCGAAGAAATCGCCAATATGGCGATCATGGAGATCGAGCCCGTTGGCAACTTCATCACCTATGGCGTCGGCGTTTCTCTAATGACCATGCGTACCCCCGAAAACGCACGCGGGCGTGTACCAGTAGCATGAAAAAGAGTTGCTCCCCCAAACTTTAAAAGCGGAATTTAGTGGAGGGGTAGATAAGATTTTTTCTGAAAAACACTATTCTTTTGCTAATCCCCCTATTCTTGGTTTTCAAAATGGGGAGATTTCCGTCAGGGCAGGGGGGGAAAGAATACAAATCAAAATGCGTAACATCTGTTAAATACCTCTTATGCCCAAACTCAACCGCGATAAAAACATCTTCTCCAAAAAAAAGAAAAAACGCCTTCCCATCTGGTTTCTTCTTTTAGGACTTTTGGCAATCCCCTTTTTTCTCATCAAACCTGCCGCTCCCGCTGAAATGCCCGCCCCAGCGGGTTTCACGGTTGTCGCCTCCCCTCTCCCAACTTACACGCCCCTCCCATTACCAACGTATACGCCCCTTCCCTACCCAACTGGGGTGCATGGCGGGCGCATCATCTTTACCTGCACGCGCGGCGACTATAACCAGATCTGCATGGTCAACCGCGACGGCACAGGGCTGCTCCAGGTTACGCACGACAATATTAACCATTATTACCCCGCCTTCTCGCCGCAAGGCGAAGCCATTATTTACGCGTCCAATCAGAGCCTCGGTACCTTTGATCTCTACCTGCTCGTCCTTAGTACCTCCCAATCGGTAGAATTGACTCATGAGATCGGCAACGTCTTCTCGCCCGATTTTTCACCAGATGGCGAAAAGATCATCTTCATCAACCGTGCTGAAGGTGAGCCGACTGCTCTTTGGATCATGGATAAAAATGGTGAGAATCCACACTTGCTTTACGGCGGACCCAACTATGCGGGACCGAATACCCTCGTTAGCGCAGCCTGGGCACCCGATGGACGAACGATTGCCCTCGCCATGAGCGAGAATCAGCTTTTTGAATATGAGATCTTTTTGCTGGATACCCAAAGTGATGAGCCGCCTCGCCGCGTGACCTATGGCTTGCTCGGCATTACCGGAAGCGTGGACTGGTCCCCAGATGGACGCTTCCTACTCGTCTCCGCCGGGCCACCTCTCGATAAAGACATCTTCCGCTACGAGATCGAAACCGGCATCATGACGCGCTTCACCGCAGGTGGCAACAATAACTCCGCTGTCTACTCCCCCGATGGCGAGTTCATTGTCTTCAACTCCCTGCGCAATAACGATCAAGCCGACCTCTACCTCATGCGCGCCGACGGCAGTGATCTCCAACAGATCACCGAAAACTCCGAACCCGACTGGCAAGCCCAATGGGAGCCATAAGCCCCTTTTCCCTATATTTCTTGCTCCCTAAATTCCGTACTTAGAATTTGGGGGGATACCCCTGCGGGGCCTAGGGCAATCGCATCTAAATCAGAGTAAGTTCTGTTATCCTCGTACTGCTAGGAT
>JABGQU010000079.1 GCA_018648605.1 Anaerolineae bacterium
GAAGGACGAATGAAAATCTAAATCCCATTTACACAATTTTCTTGACACTCCCTATATTCATTAACTTAGCCATTCCTGCTAATCATTGTATAATCACGAAATCTGTTTAACGGTAGAAGGAGATCACGAAATGACATACCCTAAGTTTTTACGCCCTCTTTTCCTTTTCTTTCTTATTCTTGTGCTAAATGCTTGTACGCCTGTAGAATCAAATTCCATTCCTATAGAGCATCCTTCTATCGTAAGAGATACAGAAACACAAAAAACTTTAGTAGAAAATCGAGTAATTTGGGAAAGCCAGGCTCTTGAAAATTATCAGTATACATTAGGCATTTTCTGTAATTGCCCATCTGCTTTTGACGAGCCGGTCATCATCGAAGTTGAGAACGGCACTCCTGTCTCGATCAGGAATGCGAATAGCAGCGAAGAAATGGAGAGTAAATATTTCAGCGGCTACGATACATTAGACGGTCTATTCGAAGTTATCCAGCGCGCCATTGAAGCGGGTGCCGACGAGATCTCTGTTAGATATGATGCCAGCTACGGATACCCGACCAATATCAGCATTGACCATGACAAAGATGGCATTGATGATGAGCAAGGTTTTACGATCAGCAATTTTGAAATTCGGTAAAATTACCCGCTTTTTTGAAAATTAAGGAGGAAAGACATGGAAAACAAAAAACATACTTTCGCAGAGCTAAAATGGTATCTTCTTTACGAAACCCTACTCTTGGCTGCGATCTTTGCTTATTGGTGGTTCGCCGGGGAACATAGCGTGCGTCGTTTTAGTGATATATCTTTTCTAGGCGGTGGGCTGGCGATGTTTGTTGGCTTTCTAATTTATCGTGGCACACGCACAGCAACAGGTAATTTTAGTTACCAATTCGCATCGACAACCAGCGATCAGGCCATGCCTGATCGTATTCGCCGAGACTGGAAAGAACGCTTTGCCAGCGAAAGGCTCATGTTGGTTGCGATCATTATTGGAGGTATCCCGATGCTGATGGGCGTTCTCGCGCACAAAATTTGGGGATGATTTTTCAACAAATAATGGATATAGCATTTAGAAGTTGTAAACCAGTGGCACGTCATCGCGAGGCAGTTTTTCCGCCGAAGCGATCTCCACCACCCTCAAGGAGACTGCCGCGTCGCAAGTGCATGCTCCTCGCAGTGACGTAGATTAGCCAAGCTTTATTTGTTTGTTCTATAAGGAAAAAGATATGCATATTCTCGTAACAAATGACGACGGGGTCACAGCTCCGGGTTTACTTGCTCTCGTTAAAGCGATGCGTCAACTCGACGATGCAAAAGTGACCGTTTTAGCCCCCAACCGAAATTGGTCTGCATCCGGACATGTTAAGACTCTCGGTCGACCATTGCGCGTAGACAACGCTCAGCTTAAAGACGGAACCCCCGCCCTAACAACCGATGGTGCGCCCTCAGACTGTGTCGCGCTCGCATTACTGGGATTAACCGACCCCGTCGATCTGGTCGTGACGGGCATCAACCCTCACGCCAATATCGGGGATGATGTCACTTATTCGGGCACGGTCACCTCGGCAATGGAAGCTGTTATCGGCGGCGTTCCCGGGCTGGCGTTCTCGTTGGAGACTCCGCTCGATTTAGCGGAAGCAGATTACTCCTCCGCGGGCGAAGTCGCACGGCGCGTAGCCGAAAAGGTCATCAAAAACGGGTTGCCGAAGGGAGTCTTACTGAGTACGAATATCCCCTATCTGCCTTTAGATGAGATCAAAGGTTGCCGAATTACCCGTCAGGGCGAGCGCATCTATCAAGACGAGTTGGTCACCCGCGAGGACCCATTTGGTCGGCCTTATTATTGGATCGGGGGAAAACACCCCACCGGTAAAATGATCGCGGATACGGATTTCGGCGCGATCAACAAGGGTTATGTTTCGGTGACGCCCCTGCAATTGGACATGACCGCGCGCGAGGCAATGCAGAGTTTCAAAGACTGGGAGTGGTAGATTTACCACAAAGAAATAGACTACAAAAGTCTCTAAGACTTTTGTAGTCTATGCGCTCCGTGGCAAAAACAGGAAAAATCATGCCCCGATATACGTCCACCAAAAATCAACTCGATTACAACATCCAGGTCTGGGAGATCGTGCGCCGCATCCCTAGCGGGATGGTCTGCACCTATGGGCGCATCGCGGATATCATCCCGCCGCCGAACGAAATGGACCCGAAAAGCTACAAAGCCTTCGGCGCACGTTGGGTCGGCGGCGCAATGGCACAATGCCCCGATGATGTGCCTTGGTGGCGCGTCATCAACTCGCAGGGGAAGATCAGCGCACGCCCCACTGCTCCACGCCAACGGGAATTGCTCGAGGAAGAAGGGGTGATTTTTGACGAGCGAGAAAAGATCGATTTGAAGGTCTTTTTGTGGGAAGAGGGGAAAGATAGTTCGACACAGCCTACGTTGTTTAGTTAAGCATCCCCCCTTCCCATCCTCTTGAGAATGGGAAAGGAGGCTTCTGCAAAAATACTACGGCAACATTGGCTCGTCCGGAATAGAAACTCCAAAATCACGATCAAACTGTTCACGTTCACTAGTGTTCATACGATTGCGAAATACATGAATTGTGAATCCACCATGAAGTTGGTTGTTCTCAATAATTAGCCAATCAGAAATGCTATCAAGTTGTACAGATATTTCATCTCCCAATTGAATATTCTTTACATAAACGGGCTCATTCCCTACGATACCAAAAAACTGCTTTCCCTCAAAAGACAAATTACTAATCCAAATATGCTCCATTTGGTTTTCCCCGTAAGAAAAACCTGCTTTGATTGAAAAAACTGATTGAGAAGAGTTAGGCAATTGAAATTTTTCAATAAATATCGGTAAACTATCTTGTGCATTTTGAATAGCAATATTCATTTCGCTGTCGTCTAAAGATACAATTTCGACATTATCTTTTTCGCTATATAGAATTTGTGAAAAAACATTGCACGATAAAAGCATCATACCAACAATGACTATGAAAAATATTTTTTTACGCATTTTGCAGTCCTTATTCCACCACTTCAAACCCATTCTTCGCATATAACTGAAAGACGCCCATCAGGGCTGGCATAGGTCTGCCCTTATGAATTTCTCTGCCTGACCACTTCAAAAAGCAAGATCGACCCTGCCACAGCCGCATTCAACGATTCAATCTCCCCGGGCATGGGGATGTGGATATTTGCCGTCGCCAACTCACGAGCAGATTGGCTGGCTCCCTGCGCTTCTCCACCGATGACGAGCGCAGACGCAGACGTGAAATCTGCTTCCGTATAAGCGACATCCCCCGCCATCACCGCCAGATAAACCCCAAATCCCGTTACCTGCGTTTTTATCTCATCCCAGCCCATCGACATAATGGGAAGGTGGAAATGCGCCCCCATCCCCGCGCGCAGAACTTTCGGCGCAAAGGCATCCGTCGTTTCGGGTGGCAGGATCACAGCATCCACGCCTGCGGCAGCAGCCGTACGGAGAAGCGTGCCGAGATTGCCCGGGTCACGGATCTGGTCGAGGATGAGCAAAAAGTCAGGGGAACCGGGAACGGGGAGTTCTGAAAGCTCAAGAACGGCGAGGATACCTTGCGATGTCTCTGTATCGCTCACGGATTTGAGCAAGGTAATATCCACTTCTTCGACGTCATGTGTGAGTGTGCGGAGCGTCTCTAAGATTGCTTTTCCACGCGAGCCAAGGCTGCGATCATAAAGCACAAAACGGATTTTCCACTGAGCGGAGGCCGCTTCTTCAAGCAGGCGCACGCCCTCAACGAGAAAAGCATTTTCCTTACGACGGGTTCTGGCGCGCCCCTGTAAGGCGCGGACAAGTTTAAGTTTGGGGTTTTGCGGGGAAGTGATCATAGTTTCCAGCTCCTGAGCGGAAGGTGACTGTTTTTGAGCCTGTAGTCGAAGGACGGTATTTTATATTCGCTCTTCGACTTCGTGCTTCACCCTTCGACAAGCTCAGGGTTCAGCACTCCGCTCAGAGACTGTCTTTATTTTTTATATTCACGCCAAAAGCTGAGATAAAGCTCCGCGTCCGCTTGGCCGTAGAGGATCAGGCGCACGTCTGTGAGTGATGAATCGGCGTTTTGAGTGAGGTAGGTTTCAATAGACGAGAAGATGATTCTCGCCGCGCGCTCTTTGGGGAAACCGAATATCCCGGTAGAGATGGCTGGTAATGACACGGAAGCAAGCTCAAGCTGAGCAGCGACTCGCAACGAGCCTGTCACGGCATCGGCGAGTTTTTTATCTTCGTCCCCATCTCCCCAAACGGGACCGACAGCATGGATCACATATCGGCAAGGCAAGTTTCCGCCGGATGTATAGGCTGGCTCGGTGTGGCTGACTTCACCATGTTTTTCTACCCATGCTTTGCTTTCTCGCTGGATTATTTCTCCTCCACGTCGAGAGATCGCCCACGCAACACCACCGCCATGCGCCAACTGGCTGTTGGCAGCGTTAACTATTGCATCGACCTTTTCTATAGTGATGTCACCTTGTACGATTTGGAGATTTTTTTTGTTGGGGAAAGCGTGGTTGAGAAGAACTTCGTTCATGCCCCCATTGTATCGTATTAAATAACTGATGTTACGCACAGCTTTAATTCCATCATAACGCCCCCCTGTCCTGTCGGACATCCCCCCATTTTGAAAAACAAAAATAGGGGGAACCAGTGTAGATATGTTTTTTTTCAGAGAAAATACTTTCTTGGAGCCAGGCCTCTCCCCTAAATTCCGTTTTTAGAATTTGGGGGAAGCGGGGGTGGGGGCTGAATAAAGAACTATGGTATTTTTGGGTAACATCAGTTAAATAAAATAGGGTCACGATTTCTCGTGACCCTACAATTTTTTCTGTTTTACGCTTCCTGAGCTTTTGTCACAACTGCGGCAAAGGCTTTCGGATCGCGGACTGCCATATCGGCAAGCATTTTTCGGTTGATCTCGATCTCCGACTTTTTGAGGGCATGGATCAGTTTGCTATAGGTCATGCCGTTCAAACGCGAGGCGGCGTTGATGCGAGCGATCCACAGTCTGCGCAGATCGCGGCGGCGGACTCGGCGGTCTCGGTACGAATACCAGAGACTTTTGAGCATTGCTTCATTTGCGCGGCGGAAAAGCTTGCTCTTCGAGCCATACTGACCTTTGGTCAGTTTTAGTACTTTTTTATGTCTTCGACGTCCGTGAGGACCATTCTTTACACGTGCCATTATTTTTCTCCTGCGAACCCATGAGCGTCGGTACGGGGCTTTCCCCGTTGCCAGTTGTATACACTCAATAGCTGCAACTAAACTTGAATATTATCAGAAGAGACTAGCGTTTCTTCATATAAGGCGCAAGGCGATTGATCCGTTTGATAAGACCGCTGCCTTCGACGACGATCATCTCGCTCAATAAAGCCTTTGTGCGCTTCGATGTGCGACGACGGAAGTGACTCTTGCCGCCTTTGGTTCGCACCAGTTTCCCAGAACCTGTCAGGCGAAAACGCTTCGAGGTAGCCTTGTGGGTTTTGAGTTTATATTTCTTGACTTTCACTTTTTTGCTCACTGTGACACTCCTTTCATAAAAATACCGCGGGGTGGGTCGATCTCCCGCGGAGATAAACGTATTTAGAATATATATCTATTTCTTTACGAGCGGCGCCAAAATAAGCATCATGCGGCGCCCTTCCATTTTGGGCGACTGTTCAATGCCACCTACGTCTGCCAGTTCTGCAGCAATTTCGCGTAAATCTTCAAGAGCAATTTCGGGATAATCCATTTCACGCCCTCGAAAACGGATGGTCACCTTGACCTTTTTCCCTTCTTCGAGCCAACGTTTTGCATCCTTGACTTTAAACCCGCGATGATGCTCGTTGGTTTTCGGACGCAACCGGATCTCTTTCATTTCGATCTTGGTTTGTTGTTTGCGTGCTTCTTTTTCTTTCTTGGATCTTTGGTAAAGGAATTTCCCAAAATCCATTACACGGCAAACAGGCGGCTTCGCACCTGGCGAAACTTCTACAAGATCAAGACCTGCTTCTGTGGCAATGTCCATCGCTTCTTTGAAAGTCACAACTCCTATATTTTCACCTTCTGGGCCGATCAGGCGAACTTCTGAACTGCGGATCTCTCCATTTACTCGAAAATCGTTGGCGCTTATGTGTTGCTCCTTAATGAAATATAAATAGATACAACCAGCCCAATGGCTGGTTTTGCGGAAGGGATGATACCACACCCAACGAGTAGCCGTCAATCAGACTCTGCCGGATTCGCTCTTACTGGCAACTTGCTTCCGTTTAATGGAACCAGGTTGAACTTTTAGCGTGTCCCGTTATCCAGTATCCCGGAAGATTCTCTTCCCAAAATTCCGCATCGCGCACGCTCATCCCTAAAAGCCCGCACTCGATCAATAATATTTCTTCGGGCACGGTATCGGGCACAAGACAAGAAGCGCGAACAGAGTCTGCGTTCTGCGCAGGGAAATCCCCCAGGAGCGCGTTTTCTTCATTTGGCGTGGGGAAACATTTGCTGTTCCAGAAACCATTTTCGGGGAAACGACACCAGGATTGATCGACAGTCTTGATAACGGTGTAAGTGACCACATCGGCAATTGAGCCACCGCTCTTGAGCAGGCGCACCGTATCGCCACCATCGCTGAGCGAGATATGCGAGGCGTATCCAAAAATGGCGATTCGAGCGCCCGCTTGCAATGTGACAGCGGGCAGCGTATATGGGGAGGAACCGAGATTGTATTCGTCATCCAGCTTCCAACCACCCAAGCTGACGGCACTCGTGCCGCGATTAATAATCTCTATAAACTCGTCGTTCACATCCACCACGCCGTCCTGATTCCAGTCATGTCCGGGACGTGCAAGAACTTCGTTAAGAACAACGGATTGGTTTGGGAAAGAAGTCGGTGTGCTGGTCGGCGGGATGGGTGTTCTGGTAGGTGTCGGGGAAGGGGTAGCGGTGACATTGAATGCCCAATTGGGCTGTTTTGGCGTGCCATTGATGGGATTATTCTCAGCGTCTAATCCGTTTCGAATAGTGCCGGGATTGCTGAGCCAGGCAGCAGCACTATCAGTGACAGTACCGCTGCGTTCCATGCTATAGAAGCCAGGAGAGGCAGTGCCTGCATCCCAATCGCCGCCGCTGCTATTGGCTGTATCTACCACTGCGCTATCTGGCGCAAGCAATTTTAGATACTCACCATCATTCGAGAGGGAGCCTGTGTATATGAGATCTGCTGTAATATCTGAGACGGTATCATCATCAGTGCGCTCAAGCAGGTAGTAGCCTCCATCAAAAAGCGTGCCGCTCAGTTCAATATCAAGGCCTCCGTCGGATGAGACCAATTTCCACCCGCTTAGGTCAATCGGCAAGCTGCCCGAGTTGTAGAGTTCTATCCATTCATCATTGCTGGATGCTTCTGTGCCGCCCCAGCCTACTTCATTGATCAGGATATTTAACGATGCAACAGGAGTGCCTGTCTGTGTCGGCGTGGGAATTGGCGTCGGTGTAATATTATCGCCCCAATTTACTTCGCCCGGACTGCCATAGATCGCGTTCCCTGCCGCGTCTTTGGCAGTAAGATGTTGATCTATATTTGTGACCCAATTATCATCTGAATCAGCAGTAGCATTTATGCGCTCCATGCTGCTGGCGGGAGAAAGGCGTCCGTTAGGCCATGCGCCACCGTTACTGTTGGCTGTGTCAATGACGGTACGGTCTGGAGCAAGTAGTCTTAACGTATCGCCAGTATCTTCTAAAAGTCCACTATCGTATGCTTGCCCTAAAATGTTGGTTGCACTGCCATCTGCCCCACGCTCTAGCAAGAGATAGGCTCCGTTAGCAAGCGTTCCATTTAGAAAGATGTCAAGACTTCCAGAATCAGATGCCAGCCGCCAGCCATCCAAAGAGATCGGATAAGAGCTTGGATTGTGGAGTTCTATCCACTCATCGCCGAAGTAGGCTTCGGTTCCTGCCCAGGCCACTTCGTTAATGAGAATGCTAAGTGGGGCATAACTGACGGAATTTGGTTGTTTGGGCGTTGCACGCAAGGGATTATTATTTGCATCCAGACCGTTAACTGTAATACCATTATTACTCGCCCAAGCAGAGGGGCTGTCTGCAATCACTGCGATGCGTTCCATGCTGGCTTTGCTTGTATTATCTCCTGCTAACCAGTTGCCGCCTGCAATGTTAGCAGTATCAATTTCAACACTCCCGCTATCTTTTAGTCTAAGAATTTCGCCGGTATTTCCCAAGCTGCCTGTATAGATCAGATCTGCGGAAATATCCGAAACATTGTCATCATATGTACGCTCGAGAAGGAAGTATCCTCCAGCAACAATCGTGCCGCTCAAGGGAATATTTGGTGTCCCATCGTCTGCGTTCAGCGTCCAACCTGCCATATCTATATCGTTACTTGTTGGATTATATAGTTCGATCCACTCATCATTCGCGTCTACACTCGTCCCCATCCATGCTACCTCGTTAATCACCACATCCAATGCGGCTGCTTGCCTCGGCGCAGCTTGAACACTTCTGCTCAAAGCCGGGATGAAAGAGCCAAGCAAAAATCCGAGCAAAAGTAAAGCCGCGCTCCAGCGTGGGAAAGAGTCTGATTTTTTGAGAAAGTGCTTTTTATCCAACCTGTCTAACATAAAAAAAATAGTATCACTAAGTATAAAAAGAGGCAAAGAGCTTTCTCTTTGCCTCTTTCGTCTTTCTTGCCTTGGGTAGGGATTTCTAGCGAGGTTCAACGACTAGCTTGATCGCGGTGCGGACTTTGTCCTCGATCTCTACATCCACAAACTCAGGGACGCATACAACATTGATTTCATCCCTTTCTTGTAAATAGCTGACCGCCAAGACGAGCGCCTTAACAGACTGATTGACTGCGCCCGCGCCAATTGCCTGCACTTCAGCGCGACCATGTTCACGTACAACTCCTGCAATAGCGCCTGCAACAGCAGATGTTCGGGAGTTGGCTGAGACTTTAATGATATCCATTGTAAACCTCCATGATGAACTATAAGAAAAGGTTCGATGTAATCCCTATTCAAATTGTACAAAAAATCATCTTCGCTTACAAGCAAAAAAGTTGAGTACATTTGTCCTAAAAGATTTATATCGTGTCAATGCTGTGGATGGAGCAGAATTTATATCCATATACATTAAGTTGTATATGAATGTAGTTGTCTTAGTAGGGACTGTGGAAGATGTGGAGAGAGCAAGACTTGCACGATTATGCCCCTATAAAAGGCAGGTCAAGTAGGCCTTGTCCCCATATGCAGGGGAATTCCCTGCAATTTTTAACGGGACAGTTTTGTGGATAAAAAAGGTTAAAGTTTTTCAGGTTGTCGAGGAAATAAAAAATATTCTTTATTTGGGGAAGCTTAGAAAACGAACCCCAGATATGGGGGGAGTCTTTTTCCCATTTATCGAACAAGTGAGCGGTTTGTCCACATTCAGAGCTGTTTATCCACAGTATTTAGCGAGTTATCCACAGCACTGAGGTACTGAGACAACACTTTTTTTGGGCATAACCCCCACATGTGGACACTTTAAAGGACTTCTGAGACTTCGAAACCATGCGATGTGAGCATTTCTTCGAGCGTTTCTTCGATAGAATCAAGGTAGTGATCTATTGCTGCAAGGCGCTTTTCGAAGCCTTCTGTGTCAAATCCCAAAAGCTGACAGGCGCTCTGCCAGGCGGAGATCTGGTTTTCGGGCAGCGCGTTGGCAGCGAGTGTCCATGTAAGGAGCATGGGATAGAGGGCAGCCAAGGGATTTTCGCTGGCGAGAATGGCCTCGATGGCTTTTTGATAATAAGGCAACCGTGCGGCGTGAACGCGAGTATCGACGAGGCTGGCTTCAGATGCAAAGTTGAAGAAGTTCTTCCAAGCGGGCAGCCATTCGTCCAGGTTGGAGCCAACTATTTCGGTTCCGCCGAGCAAACCGAATAACGCGGGCGTGAACTCGGGGTGCTGTATTGCCTCGGCACGCGCGGGGAAGTCGAGCAGAATCCGCCGTTCGCTGAGGGGAGGTCCAGTTAATTCCGCAACAGCGTTCGCTGCATGAAGGAGAGCGTCGAGGTATTTAGTGATGGCTTCGGGGTTGACGACTTCCACGTTGAGTTGCAGATCCATCCAGATTTTACGGGCGTGATTGAGCAGGGTGTAGGAGCGTTTGAGGAGACTTTTGGGTTCGTCAAAACCGGCGCGCAAACTGGCTTGGTTGAATTCAAAGAAGTGTTTTGTTTCGTAAAGCAGAATGGGATCGTAAAGCTCATAGCCCAGCCAGGGATTACCGCGCAGTTCGCGTGGTGGGTGATAATCTTTTTCGTTGCGATGGTGGATGTCTAAATGAACATCGGGGCTGAGGGCTTTTATCTCGCGCGGGGTCTCGACGGGGGTGTTGTGAACGAAGACCAGATCAATGTCGGTGGCGCCGCCCAGCAGCGGTTCTTCACGAAGTAGGGAGCCGCTCACGTACGCAGCGATAATAGTATCGTCGTTGAAGGCGCGTTCTTCGGTATTTTCTTTCGCAAGGCGAAGGAGCAGGTCTCGCGTGATTCGCATGGAAATCCTTTTTATTTCCCTCTTCCTGAATATTAGGGTGAGGGCTCGATCAATTCTGGCTGAAGTGGTGTCTGCTTGAGCGCTTCAGCTATTTTCCCTTGGATGAAGCGTAGATCTTCAGGATTGCGTACAAAATCAAGATCATCGGCATCAATGGTTAGCACGGGCGTATTATTATAAGGTTTCGAGAAGAAATCGGCGTAGGTTGCGCCCAGCTGAGCAATATAGCCGCTATCCATATCGCGTTCGTAGGGGCGGTCACGCATGGCGATGCGCTCCATCAGCGTTTTTGTTTCAGCGCGCAGGAAAACCAGGAGGTCAGGGTGGCGTATTTTTTCAGCTAAAGCTTCGTGAACACGCCCGTACATTTCCAACTCATCACCTTCGAGATTGATGCGTGCGAACAAGGCATCTTTGGCAAAGGTGTAATCGGAGATCAAGTTGCCATGTTTTTCGATCAAATCAGGCACGCTCTTTTTCTGTTGATGATAGCGGCTAAGCAAAAAGAAAATTTGGGTTTGAAAAGCATAGCGAGCACGGTCGCCATAAAAATCTGAAAGAAAGGGATTTTCCTCGAAAACCTCGAGCAAAATTTCAGCATCAAAAGTAGGCTTGAGTAGACGGGCAAGGGTGGTTTTCCCCACACCGATCACGCCTTCAATGGCAATATACATGAAGCAATTCTCCGCAAATTAAGGATAATCAAGGATACCATAATTGAATAGAGACTACAAAAGTCTCGCAGACTTTTGTAGTCTAATGAGTATAATACCTTCATGAAACGGATTTGTATTTATCCTCGCGTAGAGAGCATGGGCGGCGTTGGCTCTTTTCGGATTAAATTTGCAGAGGGATTAAAATCTCGCGGCATCGAAGTGAGCTACGACCTCGACGATCCGCACGTGGACCTGATCTTGCTCCTGGCTGGGACGCGGAATCTCGCCGGTTTACAGAGGGCGCGTCAACGTGGCGTCCCGATCATCCAACGCCTCGATGGTATTAATTGGGTTCAACGCGTACGCTGGACAGGTTTCCGTTACCATATCCGCGCTGAGTACGGGAATGCCGCCCTTGCCTTCATCCGTCGACGTTTTGCGGATGGTGTTGTCTACCAGAGTAAGTTCACCCAACGTTGGTGGGAAGATTGGTATAAAGAAACGCGTGTTCTGAAGACCGTTATCCACAATGCAGTAGACTTGGATATGTATAGTCCAAAGCTTGTCATTGCGAGCGAAGCGAAGCAATCTCCCTCTGTAAAAGCGGAGACTGCCGCGTCGGGCTATCGCCCTCCTCGCAGTGACAAGGTTGATAAACACCGCATCCTTCTTGTCGAAGGCAGTCTCGCCGGCGGGCTGGATGTTGGGTTACGCTGGGGCGTGGAGCTAGCCGAAACGCTGGCAGATATTCTCCCGACCGAGCTGCTCGTTGTCGGGCGCGTAGACGAGCACCGCAAAGCCGAAATCCTTGCCAACGCCAAAGTAGATATCCAATTTTTGGGCGTCGTGCCGCGTAAATCCATCCCCGATATTGATCGCTCTGCGCAGCTCTATTTTTCTGCTGAAGCAAATCCGCCTTGCCCAAATGCCGTCATTGAAGCCTTGGCGTGCGGTTTGCCCGTGCTGGGATTTGATACCGGTTCACTTGCTGAGCTTGTGCCCCCCTCGGCGGGGCGTACAGTTGCTTACGGTGCTAACGAGTGGAAGTTGGCGCAGCCCGACATCCCCGCGCTGGCTGAAGCCGCGCTGGAAATTCTTGCAAACAGAGCCGAGTTCAGCGCAGGCGCGCGAAAACACGCCGAAGAAAATCTTGGTTTGGATCTGATGGTCGATAAATATCTCAGCTTTATGGAGAAGTTTTTGTAGACAGTTCCTCCCCCGCGCGCGGGGGAGGTTAGGTGGGGGCTTTTATTGTGCCCCCCTCTGGCTCCCCCCGCACGCAGGGGGAGAAAAGGCTAAAAAGGAGTCTTATGCCTCACGACAAAGAAATTCACGAATTCCTCTTGCACCACCTCAACACCGTCATGCAAAACGATGTCGCTGCCTATAACGAAACCTGCGCTGAAGACCTGACCCTTTACGAGTGGTGGGTTACGCCGCAACGGATCGACGGGCTGCCTTTCCACGAATTTATGATGGACGCCAACGAAAAGCGCGGCACCGTTTTCGGTGCAGAGGGTGAGCCGGAGCTTGCACTGAACCAAGTCGAAGTGCCTGCTCGTTTTGATCTGGCAAATCTCCACATCCAACGCTATGGCGATACCGCTGTTGCCAGCTATTCTCTAATGATCTCCACCGCTCTGCCAGGAGGTGTCAAAGTTGCCACGCATAATGAGAGCCGTGTTATTGTCAAAATAGATGGCGCCTGGAAAATCGTCCACGTGCATAAATCGCCTGCTTGGCATGCGCCACATATCCCCGCCTGATGAAAACTTTTCCCGGTCGCCTCGCTGTGCAGCAGCGCGTTTTGCCCCACTATCGCGCACTTTTCTTCGACCTCCTCGCAGGATCTTGCGAGGGTGGCATGTCCCTTTTTGCAGGTGAGCCGCGCCTGATCGAATCCATCGCGACGACCAAAGATCTAAAGATCACCCAATATACCCCAGCAAAAAATAGACATCTTTTGAGCGGCTCTCTTTATTTTTGCTATCAACAAAATATGCTTGCCTGGCTAGAAGACACAAATCCGGATGCGCTTATCCTCGAAGCCAATCCGCGCTATTTGGCGACACCCGCTGCAATCAAGTGGATGCGCAAACGCGGGCGTCCCGTTATCGGTTGGGGATTAGGCGCACCGCAACATACGGGCATGGGAGCAGGCTTCCGTCAAAAAAACTGGATGCGCTTCCTCAACAAATTCGATGCCCTCATCACCTATAGTCAGCGTGGTGCCGCAAACTACGCCGCCCTCGGCATCCCCGAAGAAAAGATATTTGTTGCCCGCAATGCCGTTGCCCCAAAACCAAAAGGGGAGATGCTTCAGCGCCCGCTATACAAGGCGCAAGAACCACTCATCTTGCTCTACGTTGGGAGGCTGCAAGCACGCAAACGGCTTGATAATCTCATTAGAGCATTTGAGAATATGCCCAAAGAACTCATGCTCCGCTTATGGATCGTTGGAGATGGTCCAGAGCGCGCTGCTCTGGAAAAGCAAGCTGCGGCGGTAAATTCAAATACGGTTGAGAAAATTCGTTTTTTGGGGGAGCGTCATGGGGTAGAACTTAATCATGCTTGGGCAGAAACCGACCTTTTCGTTCTCCCCGGCACGGGTGGGTTAGCGGTGCAAGAAGCCATGTCGCACGCGCTGCCCGTCATTGTCGCCAAAGGAGACGGCACGCAAGATGATCTCGTCCGCGCCGAGAATGGCTGGCAAATCCCCCCCGATGATCTGGATGCGCTAACGATGACTTTGAAAGATGCTCTCTCAGATATTCACCGCCTGCGTGCAATGGGCGCAGAATCCTGGCGGATCGTGCGCGAGGAAGTGAATATCGAGAATATGGTAGACGTTTTCATGCAAGCCTTGGAGAGTGTTTCATAATAAGGGGAAATAGAGATCTCCAGATATTAGATCGAAGGCCTGCTATTCCGAAACCTAGCTCTTAAAGTAGATTTTCATGGGGTCAAAATAATTATCGACCCAGCCCTGCTCATATTGCATACCGTGAAGAGGCAGATTGCTGTGGCGAATAATCACTTTCGTGCCTTCCTCATCCGTTTCGAAGATGATCTCTAGTCGAGAGTCTGGCTCAGATTCGGAAAATTCTATCGTGCGCCAAGCCTGGACAATTCGTTTCTCAGGCTCAAGCAGGATGTTGCTGCCAGAAATATAGCCATCCCATGCGGTGAAAGCCTCGTTAACTTTGGCACTTACCTCTGCAAGGGCTCCGGTCATGGCGCTATGTTTGCTAGAATCCAGCCAGGCTGAATATAGCGTTTTAGCGTTAGCGGGAATATGTGCTGAAATTTCAAAAGAAATGCTCATCTAAACCTCCGTAGAATTTTGGTAGTGGTAAAACAATAAGTGATACTGACTTTGCGAGGCTGTTTTTCTTTCGACAGGCTCAAGAACCAATCGCCGAAGCAATCTCGTATTTTAGATAATGAGACTGCTTCGTCAGGCTAAAGCCTTCCTCGCAGAATCATCACATCACTTCAATTTACCCATTACCGAATTTTTATAGGACATTCTTATTCTTTACGTAGTACCCAAAACGCACTTCCCCAAACCCAGGGGGCGAAGAGCGCAAAGCTAATCAGCAAAGGGATCGTTGCTATGTGTGGGGAAATAATAAGCAAAACTGTCGCAATGGATGCAATACTCCATTCGATCACGCCGAGCCAGCGCAGCCAGTTTGGATAATCTTTTGTAGCAAAGATGGCAGGGAGAAGTAGGAGACCGGCAAATGAATATAGCCCAAATGCCGCGACATTGGTGAGCGCGTTTGCCATTTTTTCCATTGCAAGGAAAAGGCTTTGTGTTGTAGTGAGATCACTCGCCAGCGTGGGGAGGACGACCATATTGATGAGCACGCCGACAATATCAACTGCGGCGGCAATGAGGGCTAGCCCGATGGCGAGATTTACCCAGGGTAGGGTTTTATTTAGATGGCGACCGAGGGCGTAATAGCTCCACGAAAAAGAGAGTGTGACGGCAAACCAAAAGAGCCAGCCAGCCTGCCAGCGGAGGGTATTTTCAGCGATCCAGTTGATGCGCAAGAGGATGTCGGGTTGCGAGGTAGCTGTTCCGGGGGCGAGGATTAAACCGGCATCTGCTGAGGCGAGGAAGGTGTTGATGAGGCCTGCCAAGATGAGGCCAAGAGCGTCTACGCGAAGTGCGGCGCGGGGAATTTTGCTATCCATTTAGGAAATCCCTCTCGGCTTTGCGGTATCCCAGAATAATCCCCAAATTAGATAAGAGAGCATAGCCTGCCAGCACGAAGTAGAGGGTCAGCGAAAACCCTGCGTCCGGGCGGAGATCGGCGGGGTGGATGAGCGGCAAAAGGATAAGCAATAATGCGAGGGGTGGGGCCTGCCAAAAGATGGGGCGGACGCGCAGCCAATCGCCATCCCAGAGTGCCCAGGCGTATGCGGCAGTGTGCGTGATGAAAAGTACGCCGATGAGACCGCCGACCAATGGGGGAAGTTTCCAGGGAAAATTTTGATTGACTAGTTCTATATTGAAGAGCAGCCCCAGCGCAAAGATCAGGCTAAGGAGCAGTGAGAGCGTTGCGCCCAAGCGTGCGCCGAAATTAAGCGGCATTTGGACGGGGAGTTTTCCGCCATATTTTTTCTCATGTGTAATAAAGACATAAGGCGCGGCGAAGAAAAGCACAAAGTACATGATGAGCCAGTAGGCAAGGTGATACCAGGGGTGCGCGAGAAAAGGTTTCAGGTAAACGAAGGTCAGCAAGGTGGCGAAAATGGAGAAAAGCGTGATGACGACCATGCTAACGCGCAAATTTTTCCACTCGGTCTGAAGGGCACTAATGCCGACCAGTAGCAGAGCGTTGCTGTACATCACGCCGATCAGGTGGGCGTTGATGGCTGGTTTGATCGTCCAGACAAAGAGAATCTCGGTCATATTTGGCAGCGTTGTCAGAATGATGAAAGCCGGCAGCCCGTTGGCGAGCAATGCCAGCAAAACAAATTTGACCCCTTTGGAAAGATCGTTTCCCCACCATTCTTTGAACATGATCATAAAGCCTCCTAAAACGACATATTTGGATAAAATATGTCGTGATAATAACACATTGAGGATGACGTTTTTCTAGATGGGTTGGGTTAATTGAAATGAATGGTAGCGAGCGTCTAGTCTAGCGGCTTGCGTTATTAGAATGTCCTTGAATGGGACGTGGCAAACGCGTATCCTCAGGTAG
>JABGQU010000080.1 GCA_018648605.1 Anaerolineae bacterium
AAGTGGTGCAAATTCAGGCTGAGAACGAGAATATGCTCCGCGAGATGCGCAATTTTGGGCTTGATTTTTATAAGACACATCGGCTATATGAGATGAAATTATAAAAAAAACATCCCCCATTTTTTTCGAAAAAAATGGGGGATGTTTTTTTGCATAGCGAAGAGTAGAAGCTTATTCTAGCATCGCTAAAATTTCCAGTGCATGTCGCGCAAAGAGCGCTTCTGTGCTTTCTCCGCTGTTTTCAGCATACATGTTTGGCTGATTGTTGATATCGTAACTTTGATTGGGGGAATAGTCATTGAGTCGTACCCAAGGGGCAGTGCCTGCGACCGCGGCATTGATGATCTCTATGGCGTGGTCGTTCGTCGTCTGGACGTGATCTCGTTCTGATTGCAAACGTTGATAGGGAACTTGCAGATCGCCGATGAAATTCAAGGCTTCGCGTTCCGCCCACCATTCATCGTCGTCACACGAGCGCCACTCGATGCGCGGATTATTGGCTGTGCAACCTGTAGTGGTATAGATGCGGTTGACGGGACCTTCCCAGTCGATATAAAAGCGGACGGGCAAGTCAGGGTAGCGCGCCAGCGTGCCGGTTGCCATGGTTACGCCGTAGGAAAAGGATGCCACGCCAAAGCGGGCTTCGTCGACCTGAGGCAGGGCAGCCACTTCTCGAATGACGGCAGCAAGCCCATCTTGCTGGATCGTTCCGTTGTAATCTTCCTCCCCTTCGCTCTGACCGCGCCCATCTGGGTCAAAGAAGATGACGATAAAACCCTCATCTGCAATTCGCTGGGCTTTGTTCGCGTCGATGGTTCCTGTCCCGCCGGGGATTAATATCAATGCTGGCAGGGAACTCGTATTACTATTTGCAGGTTCTAATATGCGAGTGTAGAGTGCCGCGCCGCTGCTGGGGTTCATGATCCAAAAGCCAGCCTCCTCTGTGTTGGCGGGTTGGGAGGCTGAACTGATTTGACAATCTTGTGGGCAATTAGCGGTGTTTTCGGGGCCGTCGCAAACGTCATCACCGCATTTTTTCTGCGTAACAGGGCTTTCAACCATAGGTGAGTTTGGTAGGGCACTGTTTTCTTCAGGGGTAGGTGTGCAGGCAGTTAGCAAAGCCATGAGCAATGCAAGTAAAAAAAACTTTTTCAGCATAATTTCATTCTCCTTCTTGATAATGCACGGTTCTGTTCCTCCCTGTTTTCTTTGCATGATAAAGAGCCCTGTCTGCCATGTTGAGTAATCCTTCAACTGCATTTGCTCTGGTCTGTGGATATGATACGACCCCTACACTTAAAGTATATTTTATGAGTGCGCCATCATGCTTCGTTTTCTTTTCTTTGACAAGATGATGTAGTCGAGCAGAAAAATTTTGTGCCTCGTCGGCATTTGTTTTGGGAAGAAAGAGTGCGAACTCCTCTCCGCCATAACGACAGGCAAGATCGCTTTTACGCAATGTGGAGCGTAGTATCTCCCCAAAGGTTTCTAAAGCCTGATCGCCAGCAGAGTGCCCGTGTGTATCGTTGACTTTTTTGAAATGGTCTATATCTATGATAATGATAGCGAACTCTTCTGACTCTCGGACAGCGATGTTAAATAAATGATTGGCTCTTTCCATAAAGGCACGTCTGTTTAATAAACCGGTCAGCATGTCATATGCCGCAAGTTTTCTCATTTCTTCTTGAAGTTTATGTGTTTTGAATAATAAATTGACAATGATCCAGCTTGGAACCGGAGCAACAAAAATAGCAGCGATAGCCGCCGCTGATAAGGCTATTTTCAGCGAGGCATCCCCGCCATTTTGAAGGATTATGGAAATGAAGCCAAAGGTCACGCCTACCGATAATATTAAAGACACAACCGTAACCAACAAGACACTTCCTGCACGCCCTGCTTTGAGAATTAATTTCAGCATTTTTTATCCTGCATATAAGTTGTTTTCATATCATTCTACATGATAAAATCCTCTTATGTACGTTATTTTAACCCACGAACAAGCCGATTTTGATGCCCTTGCATCTCTGTTAGGTGCGCACCTGCTCAATGAGCAGGCTGTGCCTGTTTTGCCGCGCCGACTCAATCGAAATTTGCACGCCTTTCTCACCATTTACGGGCGCGCATTTCCCTTTATTGATCCGCGCGATCTCTCTGGCGAAAAGATCGAATCTGCCTTGCTCGTGGATACTCAATCCCTCGTTACTCTAAAGGGGATGGGGAAGAAGACGCGCATCCGCGTGGTGGATCATCATCCGCGTCGTGAGAATCTACCCGATGATTGGGACGTGACCCTCGACCCCGTTGGCGCGACCGCCACGCTCCTGACCGAGAGCTTGCGTGATGCCAATAAACATCTTTCTGCGCTCCATGCAACATTGCTCCTACTTGGTATCTACGAAGATACCGGTTCTCTAACGTACGTTAGCACCACACCGCGAGATGCACGCGCAACCGCCTGGCTGCTGGAGCAGGGTGCCAGCCTACAGATCGCTGCCGATTTTCTCAATACGCCGCTTTCTCCAAAGCAACGTATTGTTTATGATGCCCTCTGCGAAGCTGCTGAAACTCACGAAATTAACGGACATCAGATCGTCGTTGCGTGTGCTGATGCAGGTGACTTGGAAGAAGAAATCTCATCGCTCGCTCATAAGCTCCGTGATCTGCTGGAGCCAGATGCGCTCTTTATCTTTGTGACGACTAGAGAGGGGATCCGTCTCGTTGCTCGTTCCACTACCGATCATATTGATGTGGGCAAGATCTCTGTCGAATTTGGTGGTGGTGGACATCCCCGTGCGGCTGCGGCGCTCATAAAGTCTCTTTCTTCCGAGCGGGGAGAAAGCCAGAGCGAAGCAGAGTTTCAAGATAAGGGAAGCAAGCCCAAGTCGGCGTGCGCTCCGCTCGTCAAATTGCTTGAGATTCTCCCCTCGTTTATTCAACCTTCCATCACTGTAAAAGAGATTATGTCTTACGGTCTCCAAGTTCTCGCGCCGGATACTCCTGTTCAAGAAGCTGCTGAGTTGATGCAGCGTTTTGGCTATGAGGGCTATCCGATTGTTGAAAATGGAAAAGTGGTTGGGCTGCTCACGCGCCGTGCGGTAGATCGTGCTACCGCGCATCATCTTGATCTGACTGCTGCTAGCCTGATGAGCGCTGGTGAAGTGATTGTTGCGCCGAGCGATTCTCTGGACACATTGCAAACGCGTATGACCGATAGCGGTTGGGGACAGGTGCCCGTTGTTGAAAACGGAGAGGTGATCGGTATTGTGACGCGCACCGATTTGCTCAAGACGCTTGCGCCCTCATCGCCCCGTGCGGCTGAAAGCAATTTGGCGGCACGGCTTGAACGCGCCCTGCCCAAAGCGCGGCTGGATTTGATCCACAAGGTGGCAGAAAAAGCCGCCGAAGAAGATGTTGCGCTTTATGTGGTGGGCGGCTTTGTGCGTGATCTGCTGCTCGAACGCCCCAGTCTGGATTTTGACATCGTCGTCGAAGGGGATGCGATGGCGTTGGCACAAGCTTTATCCGAAGAATATGGCGGGCGCGTAACCACACATTCCCGTTTTGGAACAGCAAAATGGTTTCTCGAAGGCTCTACTTTTGACCCTTCAGATCTACCCGAGTTTCTGGATTTCATTACCGCCCGCACGGAATTCTATACCAGCCCGACGGCTCTTCCAACGGTCTCGCGTGGCAGCATTAAGCTTGATCTGCATCGCCGTGACTTTACGATCAATACGCTTGCCTTGCGTCTTGATGGTGCACATTATGGTGAATTACATGATCATTGGGGCGGTCTGGCTGATCTTGAGCGCGGTGCTGTGCGCGTGCTGCACTCGCTCTCTTTTGTGGATGACCCAACGCGCATGTTGCGCGGTGTGCGTTTTGAGCAGCGTTTTGCCTTCAACTTTAGCGAACGCACTCAGGAGCTGATGAATGAAGCGCGCCCGCTTTTAGAGAAATTGAGCGGTGACCGCATTCGCCACGAATTGGATTTGATCCTGGATGAAGAGCGTGCTGTGGCGATGTTTTCACGCCTGACAGATCTGGGCTTGCTCGAAGCGATTTCCCCGTTTCTCACGCGGGATGGTGGGCTTGTTCGCCGTTTAAATACCGCTCTCAACACCCCGCAGCCGCGTGATTTTGGTGAGTTGCCCAGCATTGCCAATCTCTCATCTCGCCGTGCTTTAGGATATTTGGCTTGGCTGTTGCCTTTACCGTTAAAAAACCTGCGCGCGATCAGTAAGAAGATGCGCTTCGCGGCAGGGTTGAAAAGTGCCTTGCTGTTGACGCGCAAGCTTTGTGATGACTTGCCTGAATTAAAGGATGCCAAAAATAGTGAATGGGTCGTACGTTTGGATGGAATTCCACCGCTGGCGCTCTATGCCGCGTCTCTTTGCCCAATTGAAGAAGACCTTCGTTACGCGATGATGCAATATCTCGCTAAATGGCGCTTTGTTCAGCCGAAGACCGCTGGCAAAGATTTGCAAGATCGTGGCCTGCGGTCAGGTCCGCGTTATCGGGAGATTCTAACCCTATTACGTGCCGCCTGGCTGGATGGAGAAGTTAAAACGCAGGAAGAAGAAACTGAATTGTTGGAGCGATTACTCAAAGAGCAGGATAATAATCAGAAGTAGTAGAAGCTGAGATTTCGAACCGGTAGATGATGATCACTTCTTTTCAGCGGTGACCATCATCTCTTTTTATAAAGATTATGAATAATTACAAACGTATCATTATCAAAATAGGGACAAGTGTACTGACCAGCGGTAGCCCAAAGCTGGATCGCCCAAAGATGATCAATATCGTCAGGGAATGTGCAGAGCTTCATCGTCAAGGCGTAGAGATCGTCATTGTCAGTTCTGGGGCTGTCGCTGTAGGCAAAGAACGTCTGGGATTCCCCGAACTCCCTGCAATTATGGCAAGCAAGCAATTATTTGCCGCTGTTGGGCAAAGTCGCCTGATGCAGATATGGGAGCAACTCTTCGAGATTTATGGTCTTCAAGTTGGGCAAATTTTGCTCACGAAATCCGATATTGAAGGGCGTTCTCGCTATCTCCATGCACGTGATACATTGGATGCGTTGCTGGGGCAGGGTGTTATTCCCATTATCAATGAGAATGATGCGGTTGCAACGGAAGAGATCAAACTTGGTGATAACGATAATCTCTCGGCAATGGTGACAATGTTGGCTGATGCCGATCTGCTAATTATGCTCACGGATCAGCCGGGCTTATTTACATCTGATCCACGCAGTAACCCGGATGCTAAACTGATTGCCGAAGTCAACAGTATCGACGAAATCGCCGATGTAGATATTAGCCCCAGCAAAAGTGGATTGGGCACTGGCGGCATGGTCACCAAACTCAAAGCTGCAGATTATGCCCGTCGCGCCGGAGCAGACGTCGTTATCGCGGCTGGGGGGGCGGAAAATGTCATTACACGTATCTTCAGCGAAGAATCGGTCGGGACACGTTTCCGCGCTATTTCCTCGCCGCTTGAGAGCCGTAAACGCTGGATATTGACTCGTTCATCACCGGGGAAACTGGTCATTGATCGTGGTGCGGAAGAAGCTCTTATTGAAAAAGGACGAAGTTTATTGCCCGCCGGTATCCTGGCTGTAGAGGGCGATTTTAGGCGCGGAGAAACGATCTCTGT
Organism: Anaerolineae bacterium; assembly: GCA_018648605.1. GTDB lineage: Bacteria > Chloroflexota > Anaerolineae > Anaerolineales > Villigracilaceae > Desulfolinea. Next base: position 5,656 of record JABGQU010000080.1, read on the forward strand.
TTTTACCAAAAGTGGAAAAGAATTGGCGCGCGGTGTTGCCAGATATGGGAGTAAAGACCTTAGCCTTATAAAAGGGGAACAATCAGAAGAAATTTCAGAAATTCTAGGTTATTTTTATGGTGCAGTCGCTGTGCATCGAAATGATATGATCTTGTTGAATGAGTAGTTGATGTTTTCGTCCCCCTATTTTGCTTGCAAAATGGGGGGACGCCCCAGCGAAGCGAGCGGCAGGGGGGGCTGAACGTCTGCCTTAAAGAAAAATACGTAATATCAGGTAAATATACGTGTGTGCAATGCACGCTTCCAACGCCAAAAGGAGAAAGAAAATGACCAATCTAATTCAAATGGGGAAGGATGCCAAATCTGCCAGCCGTGTTTTGGCTACGCTGACAACCGAAGAGAAAAATGCCGCCCTGCATCTCATCGCGGATGAGATCGAAGCGCAGGCAGATTTCGTTCTCGCCGAAAATGCGAAGGATATTGAAGATGGACGCGCAGCGGGATTAAGCGATGCCATTCTGGATCGTTTGCTGCTCACCGAGCAACGTGTCAAAGCGCTTTCGGATGATACGCGCAGCGTCGCAAACCTGGATGATCCGGTTGGTTCCGTTATGGATGCGCGAGTGCTGCCCAATGGTTTGCGTCTGAGTAGACGCCGCATCCCCATCGGGGTGCTGGGCGTGATATACGAAGCCCGCCCAAACGTGACCATTGACATCGCCGCCCTCAGCCTGAAAACGGGGAATGCCGCAATTTTACGCGGTGGGAAAGAGACCTTGCGTAGCAATATCGCGCTGGCGAAAGTCATCCAAAATGCGTTGGAGAAAGCTGGCTTGCCCATCTCTTCTGTTCAGATGATAGATAACCCCGACCGCGCCATCGTTCCTGAATTCCTGCGTTTGGATGAATATATCGACATGATCATTCCACGCGGCGGCTCCGGCTTGCATCGGCTCTGCATCGAAACTTCGACCATCCCCGTCATCACGGGCGGGATCGGGATTTGCCACATCTTTGTAGATGAATCTGCCGACCTTGAGAAAGCTGTGGACATCGTCGAAAATGCAAAGGTACAGCGTCCGAGTGTCTGTAATGCGCTCGATACGCTCCTTGTCCACCCGGCGGTGGCTGCCGAGTTTCTTCCTCAGGTAGCTGCTCGGCTGGCAGAGAGCAAGGTCGAATTACGAGCGGCGCCGAAGGCGTTTTCCATCCTAAAAAATAATGAAGATGTTCATCCCGCTGGCGAAGAAGATTTCGATCAGGAATGGCTGGCGTTGATCTTGGGCGTGAAGGTCGTTGCGGATTTGGACGAAGCGATTGCGCATATCCATGAACATAGTTCTGAGCATTCGGATAGCATTTTGACGAATGATTTTGCAAACGCGACCCGCTTTGTGGATGAGATCAACTCGTCGGCGGTCTATGTGAACGCCAGCACGCGTTTCACCGATGGCGGGCAATTTGGCTTGGGCGCAGAAGTGGCGGTCAGCACGCAAAAACTCCACGCGCGCGGACCGATGGGCTTGGAAGAACTCACGACCTATAAATGGGTGGCAATTGGGGATTGGCATGTGAGAAAATAAGATGTGCATTGCATCTTTGTAGATGCCTTGCTCATCAGGCCATGAAATAGGACGAAGATTTTGGCGGATTTCCGCAGTTTTTTAAAACCTTTGGATTGGTGACGACGCTTTGCGTCGTCACCAATTTTTTTTTTAAATCTGTGAAAATCCGCCAAACCCGCAAAATCCGCGTTCTATCTTTTACCGATAATGCTTCTTCATCTCCGAAGCATATTTCATGCCTACGCTACCTTTCTTTTCTTTTAGCCAATCTTTGAGATGTGTTTTGCCCAGCGGCTCTTCGGCAGAGACCAAAAGCCCGCGCATTAAGCCATCCACTTCGTCTTGGGTGAGTACCACGTCTCCAACGAATTTGCCGATAATTTGAGATGCCCACAAAGCCAGTTTTGGCGGCATTTTCATCAGGCGGGCGGGCTGCTCGATTTCTGTGGCAACGAGGCGTACCATCTCCTCGAAGGTGAAGATGTCGGGACCTACTGCGTCGGTGAGAATGTTTTCCTCGCGCCCACTCATTTCCACGGCGAGGTCGGCGTAGTCCTCAACAAAGATGGGTTGCAGACGATATTGACCATCGCCGAGCAAGCCAAAAACAGGGAAGTTCCGCAGCAGCCAGGCGATATTATTCACGAGAATGTCTTCATCCCCAAATAAGACGGTCGGGCGCAGGATCGCGTATCCTAGCGAAGAGGCTTTTATGGCTTCTTCCAAATCGGCTTTTCCGCTGAAATAGGGTAAATCTGAATCCAGGGTGGGGTTGGTGATGCTGGTATGCACGATCCGTTTTACGCCAGCTTTTTCTGCTGCTTTGATGAGCGTTTTGGTGTTTTTTACGGCACGCCCGTGTGTGTTTTCTCCGTGCGAAAAACGTACCCAATAAGTATTGAAGAGAATTTCCACGCCTTGCAGCGTTTCTGCCAGCTTTTCGGGATTGTCGAAATTGAAGGGGTATGCCTGTACCTGATCGCCAAAAGGATTGGGATTGTCGGGGTGACTGGTGAGTGTGATAACTTCGTCGCCGCATTCGAGCAGGCGCTGGGTGATATATTTTCCGGTATAGCTGAATGAACCTGTAACTGCGATTTTCATTTTTTTCTCCTTTATGCAGCGACTAAATCGCCCCTCACAGGACGGTTGCCGAGTTGCCAGTGGATAATGAAGAGAACTGCGTCAATCATGAGAATGATAATTGCCTGTGTTAGGCTTCGAGCAGCACTCATTTTTTCTTGTTGAATAGCGCGAGTAGTTTCTTCCTCTTTCAAGCTTATGGCGGGAACTTCTCCCGTTGAAGGATTTGATTCTTCTGAGACCACATAATTTTGTTGAGGAACGTAAGTAAACTGCGGAGCGATGACCTGAACGACATCGTAGAGTGCGATTCCTAACGTGATGACCATGCAAAGTAAGTTCAAGAAAGAGATAGCCAGTGCATATTTTTGCACTATAGGGCTAATAGGCTTATCGGATGTTTTCATGCTTACTCCTTTTTTAGAAGTTCCTGCTTCCGTGAAGGAAGCGGAAACTTTATTGATTATTTTTTCAACAGCGCGATCACTTTTTGGACGGTGTTCTGATTCATCGTCTCTAGCGCAGTGATAACGCGGACAAGATTATCCAGCCCATCAAAGAAGGATTTCATTTCTGCCACACGTGAGCGAGTGAATTCCCATTCATCCGCTTCGCTCGTGGACGTTGGGCTTGCTTCCAATACCCCCAATATTTCTTCAACCGAAGAAATCGCGCGGCTAAACTCGCTATTTTCACGCTCTTTTAGAATGGCACGAACAGCTTTGTAAAAATCACCTTCTGCAACATAATAATCTTTTCTGTCGCCCAATTTTGATTGCCGATGCACAAGCCCCATTCGCGCGAGTGTCCGCACGCTGGTGCTAATTGCGCCCTTGGTAAAAGCTGTCCTTTCAACAAGTTCATCCAGAGATATGGCAACGGGGGAGAGATATAAAACGCCAAAGATAGCGCCCATGCTCTTTGGGAGTCCCCAAAACTGACTGATCTGACTTAGCCCTTGAATAAAATCTTCTTGAATTTCTTCGAGCGTTTGTGTTGTCGACATAAGTCTTCCTTTTTGTTCGTATATTATGTTTAGTTATAACTAAACATAATATACGATAAAGCTTTGGATTTGTCAAGCATTCGTTATTGCAGAAATAGATGAGCTTAAAAAATGAAATCCCCACTTTTCTCTGTGCTATACTCTAGCGAAACTCTGGGAAATATGAGGTAAATAAAAATGTCCGTTGTTGCATGCAAAGTTACTGAAAATGGGTATGAGATCGCCGCAGATTCAATCTCCGTACGCGGTTATACCCAAACTAAAAATAATACGGCACGCTCAAAACTTTTCGAAGTGAATAATATGGTGATCGGTTCTGTCGGCTACGCAGAAGAGAGCAGTCTCCTGCATATTTTCGCTAAAACCCATCAGCCCGCTGCTGCCACAGAAGAAGGGCTACTGGAATTCTGGGGCGAGTTCGCTGAATGGAAGAAAAAACGGATCGATCGTGGCAATATTGAAAACTCTTATTTCGTCGGCATCAAGGGTAAGGTCTTCGCCATTCACGAGTGGTTGATCGAGAATATTGTCTCCTACGAGGCAATCGGCGCAGGTATGGATTTTGCGCTCGCTGCGCTCCATCTCGGGCACAATGCTAAAGCGGCAGTTGCAACAGCCATTGAATTATCAGTCTTTTGTGAAGCGCCAATTCAGGTGATAAAGAAGAGTAAATAAGAAATTCGATGTTTTGAAGCGTGAGTTGACAAAACGCTCATTTCAGATACAATACTCTTCGCCAGCCGGAGTGGCGGAACTGGCAGACGCGCTACGTTCAGGGCGTAGTGAGCTTATGCTCATGCGGGTTCGACTCCCGCCTTCGGCACCAAAAGAGACCCTTTTTAGATTGGGTCTCTTTCTTTTTTAAAGTAAATTTAGGCCTGTCTCGCGGTATAATTGGAGACAGACTTTTGCGTAGTTTTTCTCGCCAGTCTTCTTTAATATGGCGAGTTTTTATTTTGTTCTGAGAAGGAAATTTTATGGAAGCTGGCGAGATTAAACAAGTTGATATTAATCACGAGATGCGCTCTGCGTATCTCGATTATGCGATGAGCGTAATTGTTGCGCGCGCGCTGCCTGACTCGCGTGATGGACTGAAGCCTGTCCACCGCCGCATCTTATATGCCATGCACGATATGGGCATCCGCGCTACAGGCTCGCACAAGAAATCGGCACGTATTGTGGGTGAAGTTTTGGGGAAATATCACCCACATGGTGATTCAGCCGTTTATGAATCAATGGCACGTATGGCGCAGGACTTTTCTCTCCGTTACCCCCTCGTCGATGGACAGGGGAACTTTGGTTCCATTGACGGGGATTCCCCTGCTGCGATGCGTTATACAGAAGCGCGTATGGGCAAACTCGCAGAAGAAATGCTCATTGATATCGACAAAGAGACCGTTGATTTCACACTGAATTTTGATGATTCTTTGGAAGAGCCAAGTGTTTTACCATCCCGTTTACCCAACCTTCTGCTTAATGGTTCTTCGGGTATTGCGGTTGGTATGGCTACCAATATCCCGCCGCATAATTTGCGGGAGCTTTCCAGTGCATTGATCTATATGATTGACAATTATGATGTTGTTGATGAGATCGGCGTTGATAAACTAATGGAATTTGTTAGCGGTCCCGATTTCCCGACAGGCGGCATAATTGTCGGGCGCGAAGGGATCGTCCAAGCATACAGCACGGGTAAGGGGCGCGTCATCATGCGTGGAATGGCGCATATTGAAGAACTGCGTGCGGGACGCTACAAGATCGTCGTCACAGAAATTCCCTACCAGATCAATAAAACCTCGCTGATCGAACGCATTGCCGAATTAGCGCGCAGCGGAAAGATCGACTCCATTTCTGATTTACGTGACGAATCCGACCGTACTGGTATGAGCATCGTTATCGAACTCAAGCGCGGCTCCCAGCCCAAAAAGGTACTCAACCAACTCTATAAATACACCACGCTTCAATCTACCTTTGGCGTGCAGATGCTGGCTCTGGTCGATAATGAGCCGAAGTTACTTTCGCTAAAACGTTCATTACAAATCTTTATCGAACATCGTCGTGAGATCATCACACGGCGCACTACCTTTGAATTGAAGAAAGCTCGCGCTCGCGCGCATATTCTCGACGGTTTGCTGATCGCTCTCGATAATATCGATGCGGTGATTGAAACGATCCGCTCTTCAGACGATGTTGATGCGGCACGCCAAAACTTGATGAAACGCTTCAAATTGAGTGAATTACAGGCGCAGGCGATCCTAGATATGCAATTACGCCGTTTAGCCGCTCTAGAGCGTTGGAAGATCGAGGAAGAGCATAAAGAGATCATGGCGAGGATCGCCTATTACGAAGATCTGCTCGCACACCCCAAGAAAGTCTTGGCTTTAATCAAAGATGACCTAATCGAACTTCTCGAAAAATATGGTGATGAACGTCGCACTCGCATTGCTGCAAACGCGAGCGGTGACTTGAACGAAGAAGACCTTGTTGAAGATGAATCCGTCCTGGTCAGTATCACTGAACGAGGTTATGTCAAACGTGTGGTTGCTCAAACCTTCCGTACGCAGGGGCGTGGTGGCCGCGGTGTTAAGGGACATTCGACGCGTGATGAAGATGAGATCATGATGATGATCCCCGCACGAACATTAGATACGATCCTGTTCTTCTCGGACAAGGGAAAAGTTTACTCCGAGAAAACCTATCAGATACCGGAAGCAAGCCGAACGGGGAAGGGGATTCCGATCGTTAATATCCTCGCTCTTGAAGGTGATGAGCGGGTTACAGCTGCCATCAGCGTACGTAGTTTTGATGATGCATCCTATTGCACGCTTGCCACGCTAAACGGGCGTATTAAGCGCGTTGAGCTCTCTGAGTTCTCCTCTGTGCGTCCATCCGGTTTGATCGCGATGGGTTTGAATGGCCATGATAAACTTGGCTGGGCACGTCTTACGAGTGGAGATAATGATCTTATCCTCGTGACAGAACAGGGCAAGGCTCTGCGTTACTCAGAAAAAGCAGTTCGCTCGATGGGGCGTCCCGCTGCGGGTGTGATCGGTATTCGCCTTGCCAAAGACGATAAAATGACTACGATGGATGTTATTGAGCCAAATTCAAGTCTGCTGATCGTTACCAAAAACGGTGTTGGCAAACAAACCCCGCTCAGCGAATATTCGTCCAAGGGACGTGGAACACAAGGTATTTTGACCATTGATAAACATGCTATTCCTGTTGTGGGCAAAATTATCGCAGCGCGTGTTGTTCAGCAAGAAGATCATCTTACGTTGATGTCTACGGGTGGTGTTATTATCCGCCTGAAAGTTAGTGAAGTCAAAACAGCTGGGCGTGCAACACGCGGTGTTCACCTGATGCGCACGCAAGAAGGCGATACTGTTGCCGCAGTTGCTCGTATTGCTGCCGAAGACTTAAAGCAAGTTGGCGCAGATATTAACGAAGAGAGCGACGTTCCTGAAGATGGGCAACAGGAACTTCTCTAAAGAAAAATGATTAAATAAAAAGAGCCGTGCTTTTCATAAGCACGGCTCTTTTCGTTCTTAGAGAGGGGTCTAAAAAATCGCGAAGCGCCCTGTCACGATTAGAAACATTGAACCAATCAGGCAGACCATGGTAAAAAGCATCGCAGCAATAATGAAACGCTGCACTGGCGTTAAATCCAGAACGGGTTTTAGAAAAGTAAAAGTATCTGCTTTTGGCTTCCCCTCTTCTTCCTCGCCTTCCAGGAAATCTGGTAATTCTTCGTCGTCATCAAAAAAGGGAGACGCGGCAGCGTCATCGCGTAAATTATCCAACATAACTCACCTCTTCACTCATTTTTCGCATATCATACCCTTCTTGGACGTAAATGAACATCCCCAAAAAGGACGGAATCAGCCGTATCGAGCCGTAAACTTCCATCTTTGTTAATTCCCAAAACTTTACCGTGGATGACTTGCCTGCCACGCCTCCCAACCGAAACTTGCTCACTCCGAAAGGCCAGCCTTTCGTCCCAGGCAGCTACCATTTCATCTGTCCCTAAAAGCGGACGCCACTTAAGTAGCGCGCTCAAAATACCATTCAATATTCTGGTACGTTCTACAGGTTTATCGAGTTCTTCCTCCAGGCTCGTAGCTGGAAAGTTTAGCGCTTTGGGCAAAGGCACAGATTCTGCACGGATATTGACGCCCATGCCTAGCACGATCCCTTTTGGGCTCTCGCCGAGCCAACTGGCTTCTACCAGAATTCCGGCTAATTTCTTTTTGTTTAGAAGCACGTCGTTGGGCCATTTGATCTCTGTTTTGAGGGTGTAGAGGTCTTCAAGAGCGGTTGTAAGTGCCAAGGCACCGAGGCCTGTAAAATGGGAAATGTTTTTCGTCTCGCGGCTGATGGGGAGCAGAAGCAAGCTTAGGGCAAGCGCGGAATCGGGCGGGGTTTGCCAGATTCGTCCGCTTCGCCCGCGCCCTGTTGTCTGCTCATTGGCGATGACGAGAGAAAAATCTTGCACGTCTTTTTCGTTTAGCCATTCAAGAGCAACATCATTTGTTGAGCCAATTTGCTCAAAATAACGCAAGCCGCCCAAAGGAAGATCACTAAGGGCGGCTTGAATTGTATCTTGGTTCATGTATAAAAGTTATGGTAGCCAGCGCCAGGGGTTCTGAAATGCGCCGCCTTGGCGGATTTCAAAGTGGAGATGTGCGCCAAAAGAGTTGCCGGTATTGCCAGAACGCCCGATAAGTTGACCCGCGAAAACACTACTGCAAACGCCAACATTGATCTGACTTAAGTGGGCGTATAGGGTAGCGAAACCGTTGCCATGATCGATGGCGATAACGTTGCCGTAGCCATAGTTATACCCACCTTGTGCCATGGTGACTACACCGCTGTCGGCGGCATAGACAGGTGCACCTGTGTTGGCTGAAATATCAATCGCGAGATGCCCAGACCAAAAATCGTTGCCGCTAAGGAAGTGATTATCAGCGGGCCAAACGAAATAGCCTGAGCCAACAGCACCAGCTGGGCAACTGCTACCAGAAACGCCTGATGATGTGCCTGAGTTGCCACTGGCTTCGATAGGAATGACCCACTGCACAAACTCACGCGAGCCGCCAGGGATCATGACCCAATCATCGGTCTTTAGTGTTGGGTCGGTTAGGTCTATGTCGTTGCCTATCCAACTCAGAATTTCTTTAGGGTCGCCTTCAAATTCGCTAGCAATGCTCTCGAGAGTATCGCCTTCTTTCAACTGATAGTAGATACCATCAACGGGCGGGATGTTCAGTTCTTGCCCTACGCGCAGGCTGTCGGGGCTGTCTTCGAGGGTGTCGTAATTTGCCCAGAGCAGGGTTTCCGGCTCAATGCTATGTTCGGTAGCGATGCTAAATGTAGAATCACCGCGTGCGACAGTGTATTGACGAACTTCGTAGTTGGGGCGATCTTCGGGAATGCGTGTTTTAAGTGTGATCTGGCGTTTGATCGCATCGCCACCAGATTCCAAAACAGGGGCACCATTCTCTGGCGCCGCAGCTTCGCTTGTTTCTGATGCTTGTGTTGGGGTTGCTTCGAGGATGATCGGGGGGGCTGTTTTAACAAAGGCATTTTTATTATTATAGGCAGTAAAAATGATGCCAGCCACAATTACAAGTGTGATCAGCCAGCTAATAAGCGAAAAGAGATGTTTTTTTAGAAAATTCATAATGGGATAGAGCAGAAAAGAATTTTGCTTTTTCTAGTTTTCTGCTGAAAGGGAATCAAGGAAGCCTTGGTTATCCTTGGAGGTGCGCATGCGCTGGATAATTGCTTCCATTGCTACGCCGAGGGACATACCTGCTCCCTGGGGTTGCGGCGAAGTCATTTGAATATACATGCGGCGCATGAGCCAAACTTGCTTTAGGAGATCAGGCCCGAGCAACAGGTCTTCGCGGCGCGTGGATGAGCGGTCGATATCGAGGGCAGGGAAGATGCGTCGTTCTTGCAAGCGGCGGGAGAGGTGCAATTCCATGTTGCCGGTACCCTTAAATTCTTCGTATACCACATCGTCGAGACGAGAGCCTGTATCCACAAGGCATGTTGCGATAATGCTCAGAGAGCCGCCGCCTTCAATATTACGGGCAGCACCAAAGAAGCGCTTGGGGGGATATAGAGCAGATGGATCCAAACCGCCAGAAAGAGTGCGCCCGGATGGGTTGACGACGAGGTTGTAGGCACGCGCGAGACGTGTAATTGAATCCATTAAAATGACAACATCTCGGCCCACTTCAACGAGACGTTTAGCGCGCTCGAGTGCGATTTCCGCTGTACGAACGTGGGAGGTAACTGGCTCATCGAAGGTTGAGGCAATCACTTCCGCATCCACTGAACGATCCATATCTGTTACTTCTTCAGGGCGTTCGCCGATCAGGGCCACCATGATATGCACATCAGGGTTTTTAAGAGCTATTGCGTTTGTGATCTGTTTTAGGATCGTGGTTTTACCGGCTTTAGGTGGTGAAACGATCAAGCCACGTTGCCCGCGCCCAATAGGGGCGATCAGGTTAATTAAACGCGTTGCCAACTCGCGGGGATCGTGCTCCAAGTCGAAGCGTTGGTCAGGAAAAACAGGGACAAGGTTTTCAAATTTGGGGCGTCGGCGTGCTTCTTCCGGGTTGATACCATTTACCGTTTCAACTTTTGTTAGCCCATAATGACGTTCTGTCTGACGTGGTTCGCGCACAAAGCCGACAACCATATCGCCGTTGCGCAGATTATATTTTCGTAGTTGGGCTTGCGAAACATAAATATCTTGAGAGCTAACGCGATAGTTATCAGCGCGTAAAAAGCCGATCCCTTCGCTCATGATCTCAAGGATACCGCCACGAATTTCCAAGCCTTCTTTGCCTGCTTCAGCTTGGCGAATGCTTAAGACAAGGCGCTCTTTCTTTAGGCGATTGGCTCGTGGAATTTCGAGCTCTTTTGCGTCAGCACGTAATTCTGCGAGGGATAGTTTTTCGAGTTCAAGAATTGTTCTCATAAAAAGTCTCTATTCTATTGGATGGATGATTGAATGACAGGCAAAGAAACGCCCCCAAGTAAATGGGCATCTGAGCACTAGGTTTGATACTTGGATTCAAGTCGTAAGTGCAACAGGTTGATATCCGAAGAATACCTCATAA
>JABGQU010000081.1 GCA_018648605.1 Anaerolineae bacterium
TAATTGTTTCGTATCTCATACGCCTATTATGGCATACTTATGCAAGAGGTCTACTAAATGATCTTATGCAAAAGATGCCTTTTGCAGACTTTCAGGCTGCCCTCACCCTCCGCCCTCTCCCAAAGGGAGAGGGGACTCAATTCCTTCTCCCTTTGGGAGAAGGTTAGGATGAGGGGAAATGACAGTCTATTGCTCATCATTGCATAACACCAGTTAACTAAAAAGATTTCCGAAGTTTTGAAACTTCGGAAATCTCTGCTTAGCTAATAAAGCGTACAAAAATCTCAAAGACTTCTGTACGCTCTTTTTTAATCCGCCAGTGTGCTCGTATCACCGACTTCTTCGCCGAGGGCTTGAGCCTTGAGCAAACGTCGCATGATCTTGCCGCTGCGGGTCTTTGGGAGGCTGTCCACAAAGGTGATGTTTTCCGGCTTGGCAATAGGACCGAGCTCTTTGCCAACGTGGTCGCGCAGGGCGAGAGCCAGATCATCGCTCCCTGTTTGTCCTTCGTTCAGGATGACATAGGCGTGGATGGCATTGCCTTTAATATCATGCGGCAAACCAACCACTGCTGCTTCAGCGGCGCTGGGGTGGCTGACAATGGCGCTCTCCACCTCGGCTGTGCCTAAACGGTAGCCACTCACCTTAAGAACGTCATCCATTCGTCCGATGATCCAGATATAGCCATCTTTATCTTTGCGGGCAGAATCTCCGGTCTGGTACATATTCCCGAATTTGCCCCAATATTGTTCTTTATAGCGTTCGTCGTCGCCATAAATGGTGCGCAACATGCTGGGCCACGGGCGTTTGAGCACAAGGAAACCCTCTTCGCCAGCCGCGACGGGGTTGCCGTCATCATCCACAACTTCGGCTTCGTGGCCGAAGAAGGGCTTTGTGCCAGAGCCAGGTTTGAGCGGCGTGATGGGCAGCGGCGTGATCACGAATCCGCCTGTTTCGGTCTGCCACCAGGTATCCATGATCGGGCATTTTTCTTTGCCGATGACTTCGTAATACCACTTCCAGGCTTCGGGGTTGATCGGCTCACCGACACTGCCGAGCAGGCGCAGCGAGGAAAGATCGAATCGGTTGGGCCATGCGTCACCAAAGCGCATCAAGCCGCGGATCGCGGTTGGCGCAGTGTAGAGGATGGTGATACCATATTTTTCGACCATTTTCCACCAGCGGTTGGGATATGGGAAAGTCGGCGCGCCCTCGTACATGAAGCTGGTCGCTCCGGCAATTAGCGGGGAATAGACGATATAGCTATGTCCCGTTATCCAGCCCGGGTCAGCAGCGCACCACCAACGATCATCATCCTTAATGTCGAAGACAGATTTGAGTGTAGTGTGGGTATAAACCTGATAGCCGCCATGCGTGTGGACAATGCCTTTGGGTCGCCCGGTTGTACCGGAGGTATAGAGGATGAAGAGTAGATCTTCAGCATCCATTTGCTCGGTTTCACATTTTGGGCTGGCAATGGGCAACTCGAGCAGATCGTGATACCAATAATCGCGCCCCTGCTCCATATAGACTTCGTTTTCAGTACGTTTGACAACAATACAATGCTCAATAGTCGCCTGACGCGCCATCGCCTCGTCAGAAATATCTTTAAGCTTGATGATACCGCCACGCAGCCAGGCGCCATCTGCTGTTACGAGAACGCGGCTTTTTGCATCTTCGATGCGTGAAGCCAAAGCCTCCACGCTGAAGCCGCCATAAACAACGCTGTGCGCTGCACCAATTTTGGCACATGCCAGCATCGCAAAAACCTGTTCGGGGATGCGCGGCATATAGATGGTGACAATATCGCCTTTTTGCACGCCCATGCTCTTGAGAATATTCGCCATTTTGCTTACTTCACGGTCAAGGGCATGATAAGAGAAGGTGCGCACGTCGCCGGGTTCGCCTTCCCAGATCAGGGCAAGTTTATTCTTACGAGAATTCGTCAAATGGCGGTCAATTGCATTATGGACGATATTCGTCTTTGCACCCACAAACCATTTATAAAAAGGCGCGTTGCTGTCGTCGAGCACCTTATCCCAAGTCTTGTACCATTCCAGCTCATTGGCGCGGTCTGCCCAAAAGCCTTCAGGGTCTTCAATCGACTGCTTATACCAGGTGTCGTAATCTTGCACATTGGCATTCTTAACAACTTCTTCTGAAGGGAAATAAACTTCGCCTTCAAAGCTTGATTCATCAGACATAGGGACCTCCTAAGGGTTGAGAAATATTCTTTTGTAAAAAAATGCAGGGGACGTAAAAAATGCTGCTACATTATACAGGAGAAACACGGTAGGGTTTATAAAGTTTTGATGAGAAATAAGCAAGATGTTGATATCTACCTATGTTAAAAACTCATATTACGCAAAAGATGCTATTGGTAGATTTTGGAGTTACCCTCACCCTCCGCCCTCTCCCTTTGGGAGAAGGCTAGGATGAGGGGAAATGACAGCCTATTGCTCATCATTGCGTAACACGAGTTATAAAAAGAAATCACGCCATAAGCGTGATTTCTTTTTATAATCTCTTGCGAATATTTCTTAATATCTCTAATTCCCCCGCAAAAATTCTTCTGCCTTTGCAACCAGATCGCGGTTGCCAATAAATACAGGGGTGCGTTCATGAATATCAGTAGGCACAATATCCAAAAGTGCTTTCCTCCCATTTGAGCCATAGCCTCCAGCTTGTTCAGCAAGGTAAGCTAAAGGCGCAGCCTCGTATAGAAGGCGAATTTTCCCATTCGGTTTGTCGGGCGTTGCAGGATAAGCAAATACCCCGCCATGAACCAAATTTCGATGGAAATCAGCCACCATAGAGCCAATATAGCGATAAGACAAAGGTGGTTGATAATCATCTCGTAACCAATTTGCATACTTTTCCACCTCAGGACTCCACCGCCTGCCGGCTGAATGATTAAAACTATAATAAGAAGGTGTATCAGGAAATAGCATCCCCTCTTGCGAAAGCAAAAATTCACCTAGGGAAGGCTCCAGCGTAAAGCTATGCACGCCATTCCCGGCACTGTAGACCAGCATCGTGCTGGTTCCATAAATAATATATCCGGCTGCAACCAATTTCCGCCCAGGCTGTAAGCAATCTTCCAAACGCCCACGATTTTTTCTATCTATAACGCGATAAAGTCCAAAAATTGTTCCGATACTAATATTCGTATCTATATTCGAAGAACCATCCAAAGGATCATAGACCAAAACATAAGACCCTTTTCTATAGCCTTCAGGAATTCTTACCCAATCCTTTCGCTCTTCAGTTACCATGGCAGCCAGTCTGCCCGCATGGTCATTTAAGCGAATGATCACATCGTCGGCAAGAAGATCAAGCTTTTGCTGCGATTCCCCCTGCACATTTACTTTCCCTGCCAAGCCGAGCACATCCAACAAGCCAGCTCGCCGCGTTTGAGCACTAATTATTTTTCCTGCCAAAGCCATATCATAGAGAATTGCAGTCAAATCTCCTTTTGCATATTCCGGTTGCCTGTCCAACAGAAAGCGCTCGATAGTCACGATCTGACCATCGATCATTGGGAGATTGCTCATGCCGTTCGGAGGTAACATTTTTACTCCTTTTATTGTGAAGAAGGCTTTCTTTTTGTATAACAGTCTATCATAAAGACTTAGGTCAAAAGGCATATAAAACCATGCCAATAATAAATATAAACCGTATAATATAGCGAATATTCCTATTGGAGAATCGATAATGCAACCAATCAAAATTTTCACTACAGGCGGCACGATAGACAAAGTCTATTTTGATGCCAAAAGCACCTACGAAGTTGGCGCACCGAATATAGAAAGAGTGCTCGCAGAGTTGCCCCTGAATATCGACTATACAGTCACATCCATTTTGCGGAAGGATAGCCTCGAGATCACGACCGCCGACCGGAACGTGGTCGTTGCAGCCTGTCGGGATGCCGAAGAGAGACAGATTATCGTTACCCACGGAACCGACACAATGGTCGAAACCGCCAAAGCCTTACAAGAAGCGGTCAAAGATAAAACCATCGTCCTGACCGGTGCCCTCGAACCCGCCCTGTTCAAAACCAGTGATGCCATGTTCAACATCGGCTGCGCGATAGCGGCTGTACAGTCTTTGCCCCCTGGAGCCTATATCACCATGAACGGACGCATCTTCGAGAGCGGCAATGTTATCAAGGATTTAGAACTCAGTCGTTTTGTCACGCTGAATGACATGGAATAACTATCTACAAAAGAAAGGGAGTGAAGATCAAAATGAGAAGGAATGCCCGTCCTAATCCCAAATCGGGAAAGATACGCGAATGGTTGGAAGCAGAAGATTACCAGATTTGTATTCATAATATTGTAGAACAGGAGTATATATTCAGTCACAAAAGGAAACTAGTTGTCTATATTGAAGTCGAATATAGAAACCAAACTCAACTGGAAAATATGAGTTGTAGAAGAAATCAATGGCATCTTTTTATGCGAGATGGGTACAGCTTCGAAGCCTTATCTGAACTGAGGAAAGCGATCTATTATCATGAGCGACCCTATTTTGGCTCCGAGCGCTATATTAACCCTGGCAGGAATGTACGTGGCTGGCTTGCCTTTGAAATACCCCTTGATGCAGGCGTTCAATATATCCAGTTTATGACCGCCTTTTTGAAAACGAATACAGTCGAGATAGATATTACAGATCGGGATATTCAAAAAGATCCTCCTGTTGATCTTTCTTACTCTCGATAAGTACAATGACGGCAAAAGAAAAAACCAATGTGTTTCTGAGAGAAGAATTCCCGCAAAACAAAGCCATCATCCTCGAAGTTGGCGAGATGGGCGCAACCGTTAAACACCATGTCGGCATAGATGAATTGCGCCCGGGCGGGACGGTTTCCGGTCCCGTGCTGATGGCAGTTGCAGACACGGCGCTCTATGTTGCTATCTTAGGAGAGATCGGCATCGTGCCGCTTGCGGTGACGGCGAATCTCAATATCAATTTTGTACGAAAACCTGCCGCTGACAAAGATATTATCGGCGTTTGCAAACTGATCAAGTTGGGGAAAACACTCGCTGTTGGCGAAGTCTCGATCTATTCAGAAGGCTCTGATGAAGTCGTCGCCCATGCTGTGGGAACGTATTCAATTCCACACACGGAAACAACGTGATCTAATCTCTTACGTTATATCATCGTGAACAGACGTGTACTGCACTTTGCAAGTGCATAAGTGCCCTGAAAGCGTATGCACGTCCGGTTTTCAAGCTAAACTTTACTTGCTAGAGCCGATGTGCAACGCATCAAAGGCAGATGCAATGCACATCTTGCTAATTTTAGGATAGGCTCTTAAGTATCATCAGCACGTTATATAATCACGGACATTTTTAATAGGCAGGGAAAAGCTAAAGTATTATTGTAGACAGATCTTACTCGTATATACACAGGAGAACCCCATGCAAGCTTTCTTTGAAATATCAGGGTTAAATATTTACCTTCAACTTATTGTGACGATTATTTCCATCTCGGTGCATTTATTTGCCACGCGCAATAAGGAGCGTAAAGAGTCGGTTTTAGAAGTGGTGACGATCTACACCCTCGGACTTTCGGGTTGGTTCGGTATCATGAGCGGATTATTCGGTCATATCATCTACGCTGACGAGGTGGCGAGGGGCATCGGTTGGCCCTTGAACAGCGGCTTCCAGATGGAGTTGGGATTTGCGTCCATTGGCATTGGGATGATCGGGTTTCTGGGGTTTTGGAGCAAGCCCTTTTGGCTGCCATTTATTCTCGCCAAGACAACCTTTTTGTGGGGGGCGGCGCTGACCCACATCCTGCATATGATCGAGCATAATAATTTTTCCCCGAGCAATACCGGTATCGTCCTCTATTGGGATATTCTCTCGCCGATCATTTTGATCGCACTATATATTCTTTACCAACGTGAGAAAAGATGAATATTGTATTCGAGAAGCTCAACACGCCGACACCCGAGATTGCCAATATCCTCAATAAATGGGCAAATGATCCTGCGCTGATCCCTGTTGTCCGTCCGAATTTCAGCAAGGAAGCACTCGAAAGCCGCGAAGTGGTAACGCCAGATTCTCTGCTGAAACGGCTTGAATATAATCAAATTTATCTCATCTATCTGGATGGAAACCTGATCGGTGAAGTGAGTTTTCAAATTGACCCGAAGCAACTATACCGAAAAACCCCCGGGAGTGCGTGGGTCGGGATCAATATCGGCGAAGCCTCTGCGCGCGGGAAGGGTGTTGGAACACTGGCAATGCGCTTTTTAGAAAAGGAAATTGCCGAGCTGGGATTAAAACGAATTGAATTGGGCGTCTTCGAGTTCAATGAGAATGCGATCAAGCTTTACAAAAAGATGGGCTACAAAGAGATCGGACGTATTGATAATTTTACGTATTGGGATGGGAAAATGTGGCAAGATATTCGGATGGAGAAGAAGCTGAAATAGAAAACGCACCCAATCAGGTGCGTTTTTTCGTGAACTTTGTGTTTCTTCGTGGATAAATTAATCAGGGAAAAGCTTATCCATTACTTCAGGGCAATACTTTTTCACCATTTCGGATGAAAGACTATTGGTTTTACAGATTTCTTCAAAGAAATCTGCCGATTTGCGTTTACGGCGTTTTTGCGTTTCTACATCCAATTCCCAAAGACCGAAGCGTTGTGTCCAGCCGCGCTCCCACTCGAAGTTGTCTACCAACGACCAGTAGAAATAGCCCTTAATGCGCCAGCCGAAATTGACTCCGCGCCAAAGTTTCTCGATATGCTCTGCCAAATATCGCGGACGCATCTCGTCTTGCGAATCTTCCACGCCATTTTCGGTGATGATGATGTCCTTGTCGAAACGCTGTGCCCAGCGCATGGCTTCAAAAAAGCCTTCCGGCTCATTGGCAATAAAACCTGTTTCACTCAGGTCGGCACCTTCTGCATAAAAACGCGCCCCAAATAATTCGCCAGCCATCTTCAGGTCAAAAGAGACATAATCGCGGGTGTAATAATTCAACCCCATAAAATCTTGTGTGCCAACTGCCTCAGGGATATTGACTCTTTTGAAGAGAAATTTCACTTTTCCATTCGTGACTGCATTCGGTAAAAGATCGTTGAAGATACCAGATTGCGTCTTTGCCACCCAACGATCCAAGGGAGATTTTGGGTTTTTCGGGAAAATAGAGCGATACTGATGAGCCATCCCTACTCGTGCTTCGCGTTGTACTTCATGGATGGCTTTATATGCCAAGGCATGCCCACGCACTAAATTTACCATCACCTTAAAGGTGATGTTCAAATCCTTTTTTCCGGGCGGGAAAACGCCAGCCGCATAACCGGAATAGGCGTAAACATTCGGCTCATTGATCGTCACCCACAAATTGGCATATTCTTTCAATGCCGAAACCGTTTTATGCACAAAGTCGGCAAAAAGCTGCGGGGCTTCGTCGTTTTCCCAGCCGCCCAACTCCATGAACCAGAGTGGATCGGTAAAGTGATGCAATGTCACCATAGCAGTCATATTGCGGTCACGCAAGCCACGCAGCATCTCGCGATAACGATCCAGCGCGCCCTCATCCCAGCGATCTTTTTCGGGCTGGATGCGGCTCCACTCCACCGATAAACGGTGCGCGTTTTGCCCTGTCTCGGCAGCACGGTCGAAATCTTCGCGCCAGCGTCCGCCCCACCAATCGCACGCCAAGCCCGATTTATGCTCGGTATGCCCGGCTTCTTCCCAGGCGTGCCAGTTATTATTTGTATTATTGCCTTCTACCTGATGCGCAGCCGTTGCGTTGCCCCATAAAAAACCGCGCGGAAATTGAATGGTTGCTTTTGCCATGTCTTCTCCTTACTAAGTCAGTCTCCGCTCAGGAACTGCTAGTTTTTATTTCTCGCCATATATGCCAAATACAGCGCGACTGAGCCAGCCACCGCCGCGTTAAGCGACTCGATCTCTCCCTGCATGGGGAGTTTCATTAATAGATCGCAGGATTTGCGGACAAGTGGACGCATCCCCTTGCCTTCTGAGCCGACGACAATGCCGATTGCACCATCTAAGCGGATCGCTTCTGGACTTTGGGCTTGCTCGCTGCCTTCCAGACCGATGATCCACGCCCCAGCTTCTTTCAATAAACCGATCGCTTGCACGAGATTCGCTTGTGCGATCAATAAATGTTCACTCGCCCCAGACGATGCGTTCACAACCGAAGCCGTGATCTCTGCCGTGCGTGCGAGCGGGATGACCACCCCATGCGCCCCAACAGATTCTGCTGTGCGCAGGAGCGTACCGAAATTTTGCGGATCTTGTAAAGTATCAAGAATGAGCACAAAAGGTGCTTCACCGCGTGCCTCGGCACGATCTAAAATATCTGCAACGTGATGATAGGGGTAGCTGCTCACTTCCAATGCCACGCCCTGGCTGTTCATGGCGATCTTGTCCATACGTGTGCGTGGGGCACGCAAAACTTTCACTCTTTGCGCTTGCGCCATCTGAATAATTTCAGCCAGACGACCTTTTTCTTTTGCGGTCTCGCTGACCAAGAGTTGATAAAACTGCCGCCGTTTGGCGCGCAATGCTTCATAAACCGGGTTTCGTCCGTAGATGAATTCTTTCATATTCCTTACCTTGTCATTGCGAGGAGATTGCTTCGCTTCGCTCGCAATGACAGAAAAGGGGCGGGTCTCAGACCCGCCCCATGATTTGGTTTAATTTATTCCCACCGCCAGGATGAGCCGTCTTTGCTGTCTTCGACAGTCACGCCGAGGGCGGCGAGTTTGTCGCGGATCAGGTCGGAGAGTGCCCAGAGCTTTTGGGTGCGGACTTCGCTGCGCACTTCGAGCAGCAGGTTGATGAATTTATCGGTATCGCCGGAGCCTTCTTTTTCTTTGAGTTCCAAGCCGAGGACGCTGGTCAGTTCACGCAAAGTGTTTTGGGCAGGACGAAGCTGCTCATCGGTGGCACCCGTATCGCGGGAGGCGTTGATGAGACGGACGAGTTCAAAGATATGACCAAGTGCGCCAGCGGTGTTGATGTCGTCGTCCATGGCTTCAGTGAAGGCATCCCGCGTGGAGGCGGTTTTGGCGTACAAGGCTTCGGTTTCGGCACCCGCTGCTTTAGCGGTAGCAGGTCGAAATCCGGATTTGAGACGCTTGAGTCCGTTTTCAGCGGCAGAGATGCTTTCATCGGTAAATGCCAAGGGGCTGCGATAATTCCCGTTTAAGACGAGCATCCGCATGACATCGCCCTCGTGGTCTTTGAGAAAGTCTTCGATGGTGACGAGGTTGCCAATGGATTTGGACATTTTTTCGCCGGAGAGTTGCAACATGCCGTTGTGCATCCAGTAGCGGGCGAAAGATTTGCCAGTGAAGGATTCGGATTGAGCGATCTCGTTTTCGTGGTGTGGGAAGATGAGGTCGTTGCCGCCGCCATGGATGTCGATGCTTTCGCCGAGTTCGTGGAGACACATGGCGGAGCATTCGATATGCCAGCCCGGGCGACCGCTGCCCCAGGGGGTTTCCCAGGCAGGTTCGCCTTCTTTGGCGTTTTTCCAGATGGCGAAATCGCTGGCGTTTTCTTTGATGTCGCCAACGGCGATACGCGCGCCTGCCTGCATTTCGTCGAGATTACGCCCGGAGAGTTTGCCATAATCATCGTCTTTGTGGACGCGGAAGTAGGCATCTCCGTTGACGGTATAAGCGTAGCCTTTTTCGATGAGACCCTCGATCATAGCGAGGATCTGTTTCATCGTTTTGGGTTCGGTAGCGCGCGGATTGACTGTTGCGGGGAGGATATTCAGGTCGTCGAGGTGCTCTTTATAAGCTTGGATGTAGCCTTCAGCGAGATCGAAGGGATCGACACCTTTTTCACTCGCACGGTTGATGATCTTATCGTCAACGTCGGTGAAATTCATCGCAAATTTGACGTCGTAGCCGCGATATTGGAGGTAGCGGCGAACGATATCGAAAACGAGCGCAGACATGGCATGTCCGACGTGGGCGTTGTCGTAGACGGTCGGTCCACAGACATACATGCGGACTTTGCCTTCTTCTAGAGGCTGAAATTCTTCTTTTGTGCGGGTTTGGGTGTTGTAAAGGCGCAACATGTGCTTGCTCCCTATTTATTATTTGCGTGGTGATTTTCGCCAATGCGGGCGAAGATCATGCGTCCGGCTGCGGTTTGCAGCACTTTGGTAACAGAAACATCGGTATATTCGCCGATAACTTCGCGCCCATTTTCGACGACGACCATTGTGCCGTCTTCCATATAGCCAACGCCTTGGTCGCGTTCTTTGCCTTCCTGAATGACGTTGATGTGCAGCAATTCTCCGGGGAGCACAACCGATTTGACGGCATTTGCCAATTCGTTGATGTTGAGGACGGTAACACCCTGCAACTCTGCAACACGATTCAGGTTGTAATCATTTGTTAGCACAGGACATTTTAACTGACGCGCGAGCACGACCAATTTGCTATCGACTTCCCGAATGCCATCTACATCAATATCGCTAATGCGTACCATTACATTGGGGTCTTTCTGCAAATTAGAGAGGACTTCCATGCCACGGCGCCCGCGCTGACGGCGCAAACCATCAGGAGAGTCGGCGACATATTGGAGTTCATTTAAGACAAAACGTGGGATGAGCAGCGTGCCAGGTAAAAAGCCGGTGCTGGCAATATCGGCGATACGCCCGTCGATAATGACGCTGGTATCCAGCAAAATCGTGCGATTCATTTTCGACCAACTGCTCCCGCCCTCGCTGGTGCCGCCCTCGCCGTTACCGCCACCGCGAAATATGGAGAGCATTCCCATAATATCGCCCTGGCGCATTATAAAGATCGAGATCCCTAAATAACCAAAGAGTAAAACGCCGAGGAAGGGGGCAATATCGCCAAAGATATTTGGCAGCATGGAAAGAGGCGAAGCCAGAAGCGCAGCGACGACCAAGCCGCTTACCAAACCTGTCAATGCCGCGAAGAGAGTCTCTGCCGCCATGCGTCCCAGTAGAGAGCGTAAAGCGCGCATCGGGCGTGTGGTCAGATAGGGGGTGAGGATCAAGCCAATTAAAGCGCCGGTTGCAGAGAAAAGAACTCCGTAAGTTGCTGCCGCACTTCCATTATAGAGCTCCCCAAGTTGTCCTCCCATATATGCCCCCAAAACTGCAAATACAGCCATGCCAATAAGACGAAAAATAAATTCAATACTCATATAAGTGCTCCTTAAAAATAAAGCCAAAGAATAAAATAGGCGCTGTCTCTCAGGTCGCTGTAAAAGGATACTTCGATAAACTCTCGAGAGGATAAAGATAAATAACCTCTCGTTCAGCCCCACTGAGAACGCAGCAAATAATACCTGTGCATCATAGCACGGCTACTACCCTCCGTCAATCATACGTCAATCTGTGTTAATGAAAATACAAGAAATCTACTTTTATGGCATATGATCCACCCTTAAAGGGGTCGAAGCGGTCATTGACCCTCTATCTGTTTTCTCTTACAATCGAGACATGCTTACCAATAATTCACCCTCTTTTGGGGGCTTCTATCGCCCAGATCATGACCCTCCGTTTCTCTATGAAATTCATGAGAAATTTGATCTGTCTATATTGTGATTTAGCCCTAAAGGAGAAAAAAATGACTGCAAAATTCCAATCTCGCCGCGCACCGATCTATGCTGATATTCCTGATGAAAAGTGGAATAACTGGCGTTGGCAACTCAGCCACCGTTTAAATACCGTTGAAGATATCGAAAAAATTCTGAAGTTGACGGATAGCGAGCGGAAAGCGCTCTCAGCCCAAAACTTGTTTCGCGTCGACATAACGCCCTACTACATCTCATTAATTGACCCGGACGACCCCGACGACCCGATCCGTAAACAGGTCATCCCCACATCCGGGGAGATGGTTCCCTTTACCTCGATGATGGAAGATTCTCTCGCAGAAGATAAACACTCGCCTGTCCCCGGATTGGTGCATCGCTACCCGGATCGTGTTTTGATGCTCGTCACCACCCAATGCGCCACCTACTGCCGTTATTGCACACGTTCGCGCATCGTCGGTGACCCGGCCGCGACTTTCTCACGTGATGAATTCGAGATGCAGATCGAATATCTCAAGAATACGCCCCAAGTGCGAGACGTACTGCTTTCAGGCGGCGATCCGCTTGTGCTGGCACCCAAAATTCTCGAAGAGATCCTTCGTCGGCTGAGCGAGATCCCACATATCGAGATCGTGCGTCTTGGCTCGCGCGTTCCGGTTTTCATGCCCATGCGTATCACGACTGAGCTGACGGAGATGCTCGAGAAATACCATCCGCTGTGGGTCAATATCCACGTCAACCATCCTAATGAAATTTCTGCCGAATTAGCTGAAGCCACCGATAAACTTTCCAAAGCGGGCATCCCGCTTGGGAATCAGTCGGTTTTGATGGCAGGAGTCAACGATTGTGTTCACATCCAACGTGATTTGGTGCAGAAGCTCGTTCGAATTCGCGTGCGCCCCTACTATCTATATCAATGTGATCTGGTCGAAGGCGCCGGGCATTTCCGTACACCGGTTGCCAAAGGCATTGAGATCATCGAAGGTCTGCGCGGGCATACCTCTGGCTACGCAGTCCCCCAATTCATTGTTGACGCGCCAGGCGGCGGTGGTAAAATCCCGCTTCAACCGAATTATTTGCTTAGCTACTCAGATCATAAAATTGTGGTGCGTAATTATGAAGGCTATGTCACCGTTTATGAAGAACCTACTGAATATGCCCCGCATGATTCAAAAACCTGTGCTTATTGTCAGAGCAAACGCCCAGAACCCGGACAAAGCGGTATTACCGGTTTGCTGGATGGTGACAAAATGAATATCAAGCCAGAAGGATTTGACCTGCTCCACGAGCGTGGCGGCCTCCAGCATCGTCTTAAGGATGATGCAAAATGGCAGCCCCTCGGTATCGGGAGCGGGGAATCGAAAGATAACTCGTAAAGGAGTCCCCTAATGTTAAAGAAAACTCGTTTTGTAATGATTATTTTGGCGGCTACGCTCTTGCTTTCGGCTTGCCTCCCCGCAACGAATGCAGATGGCACGACAATTGATGCCACCCAAGCCGCCGCGATGATCGAGACAGCCGTTTCCCAAGCGCTCAATGCGCAGGCAACCCAGCTAGCAGCCAATGCCGCAGCGGCAACTCCTGTTCCTGCATTGCCTACTAATACAGCCATTCCGGCTGCAACGGCAACTTTGGTTCCCACCATCACGCCGGTTGTGCTTGCATCCCCAACAGCCGTAGTGAACACTGGCGGTAGCGGTGGCGGAACAACTGTCCAAACCTATGCGCTTGCCTGCGATGAAGGTGTAAGCTCTTCAAAGCAACCTTATGATTTGACTGAACTCAAAGCAGGTGATAGCTTTGATATTAGATTTACTATCGTGAACACAGGTACGGATACTTGGCCTGCAGGTTATGACCTGATTCACACCAGTGGAACAGATATGGTCAATGGTGGCTATACTCCAGTCCAATTGGGTGAAATGGTTCCTGGTGCCAGCCATACGGTTGGCCCCTATGATGCCACGGCACCGAGCGATAGTGGTCGTCAGGTAATGGGTTTCAAACTCGAAGGCGGTTTCTGCTTCCCCTATATTGCGATCATCGTAAAATAAACTCGCTCTCCTCGACCTCCAAGATTTGCGTTTAGAAATCTTGGAGGTCTTTCCTTTCAACTAAAAAGAGAAGGCAGCTATGAAGAAAAGATATCGTCCATTTTATATTCTTCTGATCGCAATGATTGCCCTTTCTGGTTGTGCCCCTGCTGCACCGGCACAGCCTTATCTTTCTGTAGAAACCATCGCTGCTGCAACCTACGCTGTTATTGCTGCGCAAACAGAGGCAGCCAGACCCACAGCAACCCCTATCCCGCCCACGCCGACAGCCACTCGACCTCCCGGCACAGCAACCCCTACGCCAACAGCCACCTTTGTTCTTTCTACGTTTACCCCTACTTTTACGCCCACCGCCCCCCCCGTGCCTACCGCAACCACTATCTCAAGCGGCTCAGGGACAGTTGTATACTCGTGTGATATTGTTTCGGCCTCTCCTGAAAATGGCTATCAAGCTAAGCCAAATGAAGAGTTTTTTTGGGTCTGGCGTGTTAAGAATACAGGCACCAGCACCTGGCAAGAGGGTGAAGTTAAGGCTGCTTATTATGGAGGGGTAGACTATTCAAAGAAAGATGAGATCGTGCTCGACAATACCACGCCCTCTGGTCAAGTTGCAGAGTTCAGGGTTAAAATGATCACACCGAAAACGTTGGGCAGGCATACGACCACCTGGTCGCTGCGTAAGGGGATACACACTTTTTGTAACGTACAATTGCAGATATATATTGTTAAATAAAAAAACGCGGAGCTTTTGAAAGCTCCGCGTTTTTAGTTTTTCTTAGAGACCTAAACTATCCACTGTCATGACGATCAGGAAGAATAGAATCTGCAAACCCATCAGACCCGCCAAAATATAGACTGCGATCATCCAGCCTGGTGATTTGCTAGAAACACTGACTGCTTCGCCCTCCGCAAGTTGACGGAGGGCTTTTGCTGTGTCGGATAGAGTCTGCATCCAGAGCCAGCCTTGGGCGTCAGACGCATCGCTCGTGAGAATCAACTTGCTTCCGTTAAATTGACGCAGCCACATCCCCAACTTTTCGGGGGGATCGAGCGCCACATCTTCGGGCAATATCACCGCGTGGACGTTTTCTCTCGTCTCGGCAGAAAGCGCTTCGTCGAGGGGTTGCACGATCAGGTTGATTCCTTGTGACTCTTTTTCTATAGCGGAGGCAAGTTGGGGCGAGAGCGTTTCGCCATCCTTCGCGAAGAAAACGACGCTGAACTCTGCAAGTTTATCTTCCAGAATCTCGCTCTGACGTTCCCCATCCCATTGAAGGCTTTTCCAATGATAGGTGAGCAAGCCGCCAAAGAGAATGAACATTTGCAAGGCGTTGAGCAGGTTATTTGTAAAACTACTGGGAGATGCGCCCAGGAGAGCTTTGAAGAGCAGCGAAGCGAGCTGAACGGCTGCGACCATCCCGCCGACGACGCCCGCGAAGAGGGCGATATAAAGATAGATCTTGCGGATGCCGGAACGACGGGCATGATCGCCTGCTTCGTCGAGGGCGAGGGCTTCGCTTTGCATGGGGCGCCAAACATAAAGCCAGAGAGGCAAGCCAACAAAGAGGGTGGCGAGCGCGCCTGCGAGACGGTTGTTCAGGTTGCCGATCCAGGCTGTGGTGGAGAAGGCTGAATCGATGAAGAAGTAAAGCAGGCTCGCGATGCCAATAAAGGCCGCGCTCAAACCGATCAGGGAGAGGATGTAGTAGTAGAGGCGATGCAGGCTGGCGCGGCGTGGCGCATCGGGGATGGCAGCAATATCACGTTTGAGCCAGCCGCCATAATATGCCCAAACCGCACCCAGCGGAATAGCGACCGCGAGCGGCTCTGCGATCTCTTGCATTAATTCTTTGAAGCTTTCAATTTCGCCAAGCAACATCTGGAGCAGGGAGTTGATGATAACGCCGCTTGCCGAGAGTACAAAAATGACGCCCGCAAGCGAGAGAAAGTAAAGCACGCCCAGCCGAAAAAGGGAGGCGCGCTCGGCTTCTTCGCTGAGCGAATCTTGCACGGTTTTCCAAGCCCAAGCCCAAAGTGGAACGCTGACGAGGGTGATAGCGAGACCATTTGCAAACGATGCGTAGCTATTAAGATACGTGGCGTTTTTGGTGATCAGTCCGAAAAGATAGCGCAAAATTTCGTGAACACCGATGATCGACATGACCAGGGCGTAGAAAACCCAAAGATAGCGATACATGCGCCGCATGAGCGTTAGGGAAGATTTTTCGAGAACTTCTGCCCAATCACTACGTAAGATGTTGATGAAGTAAGCTGCGAGAATTGCGTTCATTATTGCAGCGATCAGGTTGTCGCTCAAAGCTTGGGATTGTCCTAAAAAAGCGCGTGAAACGGGGATCTCGAAGAGATCAAGAAAAAGACGGTTTAGGACTGCCAAGCCATTTTGCACAACGGGAATAAGTAGTGCAAATGCGGCTGCATAGAGGAAGAAGGCGCGGATCGCGGAAGCGTGCTCTTCTGCATTATCAGTAATGCTGCGTTGAGCCAGCCACCAGTGGAAGCCGAAAACCAACGCCCCGACCAAAACCAGCGCGAGGGCTTGCGCAAGCGCATCCACACCGCCGCCGACTGTATCTGAAAAAATAGAGCGTGCTAGCCCGATCAGCCCCCATAGCAAAACTTCCATGCTGATGAAAGCGACGAGATAAACATAGATACGACGAATTTTCTTCATCCT
>JABGQU010000082.1 GCA_018648605.1 Anaerolineae bacterium
AATGACTACCTCTGCAAGATATTAGCCGTTGGTATTTAGATGCAATCGCCCTGTCACGTTGACAGTCATATAACGGAACGGTACAATCGTTTCCATTATCCATTACATAACACATACAGGAGGATGGAATGATTAAAGAATTTAAAAACTTTGTAATGCGCGGAAATGTGCTCGATTTAGCCGTAGCAGTTATCATTGGTGGCGCATTTGGAAAAATCATCGGATCGCTCGTGAATGACATCTTGATGCCGTTAATTGGACTCATGATGGGCGGCGTGAACTTTAGCGCGTTAAGTATCACCGTTGGCGATGCCGTGGTTGCCTATGGTGCATTCATCCAGGCGATTGTCGATTTCCTCGTTATCGCCTTCGTTATCTTCATGATCGTCAAAAGCGCAAGCAAAACGAAAAAAGAAGAACCTGCTCCTGCCCCCGCAGAGCCAACTACCAAAGACTGCCCGCATTGCTTTACCGAAATTTCGATCAAGGCAACACGCTGCCCGAACTGCACCTCTGAATTGAAATAACCCTCCTGGGGCGGGTCTGAGACCCGCCCTTATTTTTTAACTATGCTTGATTCCCTTAACCCCCAACAAAAAGAAGCCGTTACCGCCGGCACCGGGCCGGTACTCGTGCTGGCTGGACCTGGCTCTGGCAAAACACGTGTTCTCACACAACGCATAGCATACTTGATCGGACAGCAAAGTGTGCGTGCTTATCAGATTCTCGCAGTAACTTTTACCAACAAAGCCGCCCGCGAAATGAAAGAGCGTGTAGAAAATCTGATCGGACCCCAATTCGCGCAAGGGCTAATGCTGGGAACCTTTCACTCAGTTTGTGCCCGCATCCTGCGGCGTGAAGTGGATCAGCTCCCTTATGATAGTAATTTCGTCATCTTCGATTCGGACGATCAGCAGAACGTTGTCAAAACCGCTTTGCGCGAATTGAATATCGACGAGAAACGTTATCGTCCCCGCTCGGTACATGGCTCCATCTCGAATGCCAAGAACGAACTCATTAAACCCGAACAATACCCAACAACAACCTACCGCGATGAAGTAGTCAAACGCGTTTACGCACGCTACCAGGAATTGCTGATCGAAAACAACGCCCTCGACTTTGACGATCTGCTTATGGTAACCGCACGCCTATTAGAGGAAGAGCCCGCCATTAGAGAGAAGTACGCCGAGCGTTTCCAGCATATTCTTGTGGATGAGTTTCAAGACACGAATATGGCACAGTACACGCTGCTCAAACATTTGGCATCCTTCCACAAGAATATTTTCGTTGTTGGGGATCCGGATCAATCCATCTATCGTTGGCGCGGCGCGGACTATCGCAACGTGAATCGTTTTGAGCAGGATAACCCCAATACTGTCACCATCCTCCTTGAACAGAATTACCGCTCGAAGCAAAATATCCTTGATGCGGCAATGGCCGTTATCGACAAGAATTCCCACCGTAAACGCAAGGAACTTTTCACCGAGCGTGGCGAAGGGAATAAACTTTCTTATTTCGAAGCCGCAGATGATTATGCCGAGGCTTCCTTTATAGTGGATACGATCGCGCAGATCACCAGCAATGGCATCGAGCCGCGCGAATGCGCCGTCATGTACCGCACTAATGCCCAATCGCGTTTGCTGGAAGAGGCATTCCTGCGTGCAAATATGCCCTATCGCCTCGTGGGCGCGCAACGCTTTTATGGCAGACGTGAAGTTAAGGACATCATCGCTTATTTGCGGCTGATCCATAACCCCAGTGACCAGGTTTCTTTGGGACGTGTTATCGGTACACCCCCACGAGGGATTGGCAAGAAAACGCTCGAGACCTTACATACAGTGGCTCGGGCTGCTGGCAACTCCCCCGGCGCAGCGTTGCTCGATCTCTCGCGCGGCTCAAATTCTCCCTACTGGGAATCTTTCACCCCACGCGCCGCAGCATCCCTATCCAATTTTGGCAGTTTATTTGCAGACTGGCGCGCATCTTCACAAATCCTGACCATTAGCGAGCTTTTTGATAAAGTCGTCAGTGATATTGGCTACAGCGAATATCTCAATGATGGCTCCGAAGAGGGCGAAGATCGCTGGGATAATATAGTCGAACTCCGCCGTCTTGCTGAAGAATATGACGAGCGTACGCTAACCGAATTTCTTGAGAACGTCGCCCTCATCTCTGATCAAGATACACTCAGCGAAGGCAAAAATGCCCCCACCTTGCTGACCTTGCACGCCGCCAAAGGGCTGGAATATGGCGTGGTTTTCATCGTTGGCTTGGATGACGGCTTGCTGCCTCATAACCGCACATTTGACGATCCCGAAGAGATGGCGGAAGAACGTCGTCTTTTTTACGTGGGCATCACGCGTGCAAAAAATCAGCTTTATTTGGTGCGCTCCGTACAGCGGGGCGGACGTGGCTACCCCGAGGCAACTTACCCTTCCCGATTTTTGGACGACATCCCTGAAGATTTGCTGCTCGGCAGATCACGTGCAGGCGGACGCGCCTCGCGCGGATCATCGCGCTCACAAGCGATGTGGTCTACTTCGAGCTACACGGGGCGCACGGACGAGAAACCTGCTCCCGTTATCTCAACAAAATATAAAATGGGAACGCGAATCCGCCACGCGCAATTCGGCGAGGGGATCGTGCTAAACAGCAAACTCGAAGACGGCGATGAAACCGTGACGATCGTTTTCGAGAGCGTCGGCATCAAAAGACTCGCCGCGAGTTTGGCGAAACTGGAAATTTTGGAATAATCCTGTAGGGGGAGAATGAAAGAATAGTATTTATTCAGGATTGTCTTTATCCCCTTAAATGCGAAGCATTTGGGGGGATGCCCCAGCCGCTGTGCTGAGCTTGTCGAAGCAGAAGCGAGGGGCGGGGGGCTAAACGTCAACATTTCAAATGCATAACTGCATAAATATGAGTTAGGTCTACAAAATGACATCTCAAATCAAAAATACATTCGATTTCCTCGTTCAACATGCTGACCTTCTCCGCGCAGGATTTTGCCATGCACAGCGGCTGGGATGCAGCCGAAGTATGCTACGCCCTTAACAGTTTATAGAAGAGTAATGCAATGAAAACAAAACTCTGGCTTCGACAATTCACTGATTTTTTAATCGGCAGTACTGCTGGATTCCTTTTTAGCGTTATTTTTTCTCTTGTTTATCTTATCGGGTTCACAACATTAACAGGTCATTTATGGCAAACAGAAAATAATTTTGCTGTGGGCATGACAGTCGTATTTGGAATGATGCTCCCCGCTTCAGTATTTTTAATTTCAGGAACAATAACAGGAAGTGTTATTTCTGTTTTTCAGAATTACCTAAAGGTTCGAAAACGACTTCTCGTAGTATCTTTGCTTATCTGGGGCATAAATGAGCTTTATATCTTCTCCCTATATTTCCCGCTAAGATCAGAAACTGAGCCTCTTGTTTTTCTCTTTTTTCTCTCAGCAATAACTTTACTAGAAATATTGTCCATTAGCGTTCTTATCAATTGGCTAATGAAACAAATTCGCAAGCCTAAAGCAAGGGCAACCAAATTCTCGCAAAAATAAAATTTCTACACTTAAAATTTTCCTTCTGCAAAATTCTCTTTAGGTAACTCTCACATGACAATACCTCAAAACATCAAAGAAACATTTAATTTTCTTTCAGAACACGCTCAAGAAAAAACATCTTTTTCTATTCAAGAACTTGCCAATAAAGCAGGCTGGAGTATTGCCGAAACCAAAGAAAATATCGTCAATCGCCTCAGCGATCTCATCGAAGCAAAAGATGGACAATATTTCGCCAGACCAGAGATTCTGCGTGTGCGCTTGAATGATTTTAAAGAACTCTTGCATCAAAAAAAGCGGCTTTTCACCGACTATATTCTGGAAGTCTCCCCAAGCATCTTGATTTACGAATTCTTCATGCCGCTCTCGCGCGAAGATCGTTTGCGCGAAGCCCTCGATAACCTTTTCTACCGCGATACGATTGAGCAAAGAATTCAGGAAATTGGTTTTGCGCAAATCCGCTCTGGGCTGGATTTACCAGAAGACTACACCGACGAAAAAATCCAGCAATTGGTCTTTGACTTTATGGAAAAAACCATTGGGGGCTACTCCATCTATCTTGTGAATGGGCGTTATCGGGCCGATCAGCTTGCTTCACGCGCCGAGGTTGTCAATCGTCCCTTTGCCTATGGCTCATATATTGTTGATGAAACAACAGCCATCGTCCGCTTTATTTTGCCGGTCGTAACCGATGCAGGGAAATTTGAGCATGGCAATATCCTCGAGCCAGCAACAGATTCTCTGCACGCCAATAAACGCGCTGAATTAATTCGTTGGCTCTTCTTGAACTTCTTTGCTGAAGCACTCATTCGCGTTGTTCAAAACGAAGATGAAATTTGGCTGCTCGAATCAGGGATGCGTAGTGCCTTCTATCGCTGGACTAAAGACGAAGGTTAATGAAACGCCTCTTTCTAAAAACTCTCCACTTCATCTATGTTCGACTGATCGGAATTGTCAATCCCATCACTCTTGGCGTGCGCGTCATGCTCATTCGCAACGACAAAATCTTGCTCGTCAAACACACCTATCAGGACGAATGGTACTTCCCCGGTGGAGGACTAAAACGCCGCGAAACCCTCGCAGAAGCTGTTCGCCGCGAAGCAATGGAAGAAGCCGGCGCAACACTGGGAGATCTGGAATTCTTCGGCATCTACACCAATATACCCTTTCGGCGCACAGACCATATCGCCGTTTTCCTCTGCAAAGACTTCACCTTCTCAAAAACAAAAGATTGGGAGATCGACGCGATTGAACTCTTCCCCTTTGATGCACTGCCGAAGAACGTCGCGCCCGGTATTGGGCGCCGGATTGAAGATTATAAAGACGGAGTACAGCCGAAAAATGCTTTTGGGGATTGGTAGAGGCGATTTTCAGACCATTCAACATCTCGTTATAAAACAAAGGATACGATATGAACAGAAGAGAATTTCTCAAAATAACAGCTGTCTTGGTCGGGGCAGTGACAATGAACACTTGTAGCGAACTTGAAAATCTCCCTGAAGAAGAACTTCCTGTCAACATTGCCGACGAAAATGAAACGATCATCGTCGTCGGCGCAGGGATCGCGGGTCTTGGCGCTGCGCAGATACTCAAAAAATGGAGCTACAAAGTAATTTTATTGGAAGCACGCTCACGCGTGGGCGGTCGTATTTGGACAAGCCGAAAATGGGATGATGCACCCCTGGATATGGGCGCATCCTGGATCCACGGGGTTTCCGGAAATCCAATTGCTGAGCTTGCCAAAGAGCATCAGATCAAAACTGTCGAAACAGATTATGAGAACCATTGGATCTACAAAGCCGATGGCAGCGAACTGACCAACGCAGAATATGACGATCTCGAAGAATATGAATCGACGATCGAAAAATATATCGCAGATGCAATCAAAGAACTGGATGATGATGTCTCGCTAAAAACGATCATCGACGCCGCACTTGCCGAGGAAGGTGTTTCCGCGAAAGAAAAGCAGATTATCCTATACCTGCTGAATACCATTATTGAACACGAGTACGCCGCAGACATCAGCGAGCTATCCTTATTCGCGTTTGATGAAGGCAAAGAATACGGCGGAGAGGATGTCATTTTCCCAGAAGGCTATGATCAGATCATAGAAATACTTGCCGAAGGGCTTGATATAAGGCTAGACGCAATCGTTCAGCACATAGAATATGAAGATACCGGGGTCAGAATTCATACGAATAAGGGCATTTACGAAGGCGACCGCGCTGTGATTACTTTGCCTTTGGGCGTGTTGAAAAAAGGTAATGTGCAATTTTCACCGGCACTGCCTAGCGAAAAACAAGATGCTATTCAGAGCCTCGGCATGGGATTGCTCGATAAACTCTATCTGCATTTCCCCAGCATCTTCTGGGAAAAAGAAGCCGCTTTGCTTGGACATCTGGGGGAAAATAAAGGAGAATGGGCTGAGTGGCTAAATATTGCTCATTACACCAACGAGCCCATTTTGCTTGGCTTCAACGCAGCAACCTTCGCTCGTGAAGTTGAAGGATGGTCGGATCAAGAAATTGTTGATAGCGCAATGGCAACCCTTCGCAACATCTTTGGAACGAATATCCCAGACCCACTTGATTGGCAAATAACGCGCTGGGCAGATGATCCTTTTTCGTGGGGTTCCTATTCCTATCTTGCACCCGGCACAAGTAGCAAAACGCTCAAAGAATTGGCGAAATCGGTTGATTCAAAGTTATTCTTTGCCGGAGAAGCAACCTCGAGTGATTATCAATCAACCGTTCACGGCGCGTATCTCTCGGGAATACGCGCAGCAGAAGAGATTTGGGATATTTAACGCAATGGTGTCGTGCTAATATCTATAGGACTAAGTATATGAAAACGACAATAAAATTATTCTCACTGACTTTCATCATTCTGGCTATTTGGCTCAGCGGATGCACGCATCCGCAAGCACCTACTTCTTCCCCCAAACCTAATCCTGAAATAGTTGCCCCCACAAGCTCAACAATGACAGAACCATATTCCAACAAAATCTCAGACGATAGAATGCTCCTCGTTTTATCGGCACCCTCTGTCCATAATAGCTATTACAAACCTGCCTTTCAACTTATCGTGGATTTCCAGATCAGG
Source organism: Anaerolineae bacterium (assembly GCA_018648605.1). Lineage (GTDB taxonomy): Bacteria > Chloroflexota > Anaerolineae > Anaerolineales > Villigracilaceae > Desulfolinea. The sequence goes on from JABGQU010000082.1 coordinate 6,662, forward strand.
TATGCAAATACCATTTTAGATAATGACAACGTTGTCATTATCGTCGATGAAGACACAAAACCCTATTACGAAGCATTGCCAGAAGATATTTTGATCACAGCCGAGGTCTACGATATTTGGATGAGAGATTTCACCACAGTAAACCCGCTGAACCCCATCCAATTCACGTATACATGGGCATCCATGACAAAACAAGAAAGCCGAGAAGTTCAAAATAGCTATATGAGCATTGCAGACCGTTATGGTATCCAAAGGGTCACAACAGATCTACTCATTGACGGAGGCAATATCGTCGATAATTACGCGGGGAAGATCATTACAACGACCCGCTTTATGGAAGATAACGATCTAAGTTACGAAGAAGCGGTCGAAACATTGGCAAATTTACTGGATGCCGACGAAGTTGCCATTCTGAAGCCTGATGAAGAAGTACTCGCCCATTCTGACGGCATGGTCAGCTGGATAGATGAAGATTTGCTCCTGGTCAATGATTACTCAAGCGATCCAGAGTTCAGAGCGCTTATCATGGATGAGCTTCACAAAGCATTCCCAACGACAACGATCATCGAAGTCCCTGTAGCGTACATGACCAACCCTCCCGGAGAATGGGAAGGTTTTGAGTCAGCTTGCGGGATTAATTTAAATTCGACAGTGACTTTCAAAAATATCTATCTTCCTGTTTTCAACATGCCCCACGACCAAACTGCCGTTGGCATAATTCAAGAAAACACGACAAAGAATGTGATCACGATCAATGCAGAAGCCGCTTGCCCTATGGGCGGAAGCGTAAGATGCCTCACTTGGCAACTAACAGGCGCAAATGCTGAAAAGCTGATCTTAGCGGCGAGAGAAAAGTGATCTACCTCCACCGACTAAATGGTATACTACCCCCGCTATAAAATCTAAAAACAATTTCACTACGAAGGCACAGAGTACACAAAGAAAAACTTTGTGCTCTTCGTGTCTTTGTGGTGAGTAGACCTAAGAAAGAATCATGAGCAACAATACAAGAAACTTCTCCATCATCGCCCATATCGACCACGGCAAATCGACCCTCGCCGACCGCCTGCTGCAACTCACCAACACCATTGCAGATCGCGATATGACCGCGCAGGTACTCGACGACATGGACCTCGAACGCGAAAAAGGCGTCACCATCAAAGCCTCTGCCGTCTATATGGATTACGTCGCTGAAGACGGTTTGACCTATGATCTCAACCTGATCGACACCCCCGGGCACGTCGATTTCGGCTACGAAGTCAGCCGCGCGATGAACGCCTGTGAGGGCGCCCTTCTCGTTGTGGATGCGACACAGGGGATCGAAGCCCAAACGCTGGCGAACCTCTACTCGGCACTCGACGCGGATCTGGAAATTGTTCCCGTTATCAATAAGATCGATCTGTCTTCAGCCGATCCCGATAAAGTGGCGAATGACATCGTCAGCCTCCTCGGTGGCAATGCCGATGAAATTTTGCGCATCTCAGCGAAAAACAATATCAATATCCCCGCAGTACTGGAGACGATCGTTAAACGCGTCCCGCCCCCCAAAGGCGATGCAAATGCCCCCCTGCGTGCACTGATCTTTGACACCCATTACGACGCCTACAAGGGCGTCATCGCCTACGTCCGCGTCGTGGATGGCTCACTCAACGCCACCGACACGATCCGTTTAATGGCCACCAAGATAGACGTCAAGCCGGTCGAGCTTGGCATCTTCGCTCCGATGATGAAAGTGACGAAAACGATCGGGGCAGGCGAAGTCGGCTATATCGCCACGGGCCTAAAAACGGTGCAGGATTGTCGCGTCGGGGATACCATTACGCAAGCCAAGGGTCCCGCGAGCGAACCGCTGCCGGGTTACCGTACACCCAAACCAATGGTCTTCGCCGGGATCTACCCCGTCGTCGCAGAAGAATACACCGAACTCCGTGATGGACTCGAAAAACTGCAACTGAACGATGCCTCGTTAGTCTATGAACCCGAAACATCCCAAGCCTTGGGCTTTGGTTTCCGCGCTGGATTTTTGGGACTCTTCCACATGGAGATCATTCAAGAGCGCATTGAGCGCGAATACAATCTGAACGTGCTTTTCACCGCACCCTCGGTAGAGTATGAAGTGCTCATGAATAACGGCAAAACGGTGATGGTGGATTCCCCCGCCGAGTTGCCCGACGAAGGTGATATCGAAGAGATCCGCGAACCGTGGATGAATATCGAGATTTTCACACCCACTGATTATTACGGCCCGATCATGGAATTGGTCACGAAACGGCGTGGATCATTCATCGAGCAGCAATATCCTGCACCCAGCCGCGTGCAGTTAAATTATGAAATTCCACTCGCCGAGTTGATCGTCGATTTCTTCGACGAATTAAAATCGCGCACACGAGGCTATGCCTCGCTCGATTATCACCTCTCCGAATATCGCAAAGATGATCTGGTGAAGCTGGAAATTCTCGTCAACGGTGAGCCTGTCGATGCGCTGGCTGCCATTGTCCATCGGGATGCCGCCTATCATAAAGGGCAGCGCTTAATTACCAAATTACGCAAAACCATCCCGCGCCAAATGTTTGATGTAGCCATCCAGGCAGCTGCAGCAGGGCGAGTGATCAGCCGTGCAAACGTCAAAGCCCTGCGCAAGGACGTGACCGCAAAATGTTATGGCGGCGATATATCTCGTAAAAAGAAATTGCTCGAGAAGCAGAAAAAGGGCAAGAAACGCATGAAGATGGTCGGCAACATCGAGATCCCGCAGGCGGCATTCATGGCGGTCTTGAAACTCGACGACGATTAGACACATGTCATCGCGAGGAGGGCGACAGCCCGACGTGGTGATCTCCTCGACAGTGGTGGAGATTGCTTCAGTCGCTTCGCTCCCTCGCAATGACAACTCCTCTTATGAAAACCTTCCTCCAAAACGCAAAACGCTGGCTACCGGGCGCGATCATCAGCATCACGCTGATCGTCGTTATTTTACAAACCGTAGATGTTAATGAAGTCATCGTCGAATTGCGCAAGGCCAATCGCACGTTCATCATCATTGCTGGGATACTCAGTGCTATCTGGCTGATGGTGCGTGGCATCGTCTGGCGCACACTCCTCCAAAATCGCCCATCCTATCGAGATACCTTCATCTCACTTGGCGAAGGCTACTTATTGAACAGTATCCTGCCCTTCCGCCTCGGCGAATTTGGGAAAGCCTTTCTACTTAGCCAGAAATCAGACCTGAGTTTTACCGAAATTCTGCCAACAATCATTGTTGAGCGAATTTTCGATCTCATCATCTCGGCAGCCCTTCTCGTCATCGCAGTGCCCTATATTGCCGGGGCGGAAGGAACTGCCCAAATCGGCTATATCATCGGGAGCATTGTTCTTTTCGCTGTAATCATGCTCTATATCATTGCCCAAAACCAAGCATGGGCACTCAATCTTTTCAATAAACTGACAGCTCGCATCCCAAAGGTTCAGGCAATAGGCGGAAAACTGGTCGCGTCCCTTCTGGCAGGGCTTTCTGTCTTTACCAATGGCTGGCTTTTCTTGCGCTTCCTTTTTTGGATTACGCTGAATTGGGGCATTGCAGTTTTACAATACACCCTCATTATCAGTGCTTTCCTTCCCGAAGCTACACCCATTTGGGGCATGTTTGGCCTCGGTCTGGCAGCCTTTGGCAATGCCGTCCCCTCATTACCGAGCGGAGCCGGTACCCTCGATGCCGCCATTATCTTTGCAGTCAAAAAGCTTTCTGATAATGTTGATGCCGCTGGTGGCGTGGCAATCATCGTACGTCTGTATAAAGACCTCTTCACCACCATTATTGGCCTTTATGGTTTAAATACCGAAGGCGAAACATTATCGGGAATTTATCAGAAACTGAAAAGTTTGCAAAACAAATCTGTGTAGGGGCGACGTCTTGTCGCCCTGGGCGGGATAACTCCGCCCCTACAGGGAGAACATAATATGAAATATCTCATCACCGGCGGTGCCGGATTTATCGGATCGAATTACGTCAACCGTCTTCTCGAGCGTGGAGAAGATGTTGTCGTTTATGACAACTTATCCCGCGCGGGTGCGCCGCGTAATTTGGATTGGCTTCGCCAAACGCATGGTACGGACTCCTTTCAACTGGCTCACGCTGATATACGCGATGCCGCGACTTTAACATCTACCGCTAAAGACGCCGACATTATCGTCCACTTGGCCGGACAAGTTGCGGTAACGACATCCGTTACGCATCCCCGCGAAGATTTTGAGATCAACGCGCTGGGGACGTTCAACGTCGTCGAAGCGGCGCGGCTTTCGGGGCACGATCCGATTCTCTTATACGCATCCACAAATAAGGTCTACGGGGGCATGGAAGATGTACCTCTTGCGGAAAAAGAATCGCGTTGGGAATACGCAAGCCTAAAACACGGATGTTCCGAGGCGCAGCCGCTCGATTTTCATTCTCCCTATGGCTGTTCTAAAGGCGCGGGCGATCAATATGTGCGTGATTATTCGCGCATCTATGGGCTGCGTTCTGTGGTTTTACGCCAAAGCAGCATTTATGGGCCGCGTCAATTCGGGATCGAAGATCAGGGCTGGCTGGCGTGGTTTATCATTGCTGCGGTGACAGAACATCCGATCACGATCTATGGCGATGGCAAACAGGCACGCGACATGCTTTATATTGATGATCTTTTAGATGCTTATGATGCGTCGATTATGCGCATTGATGATGTAGCGGGCAAGGTTTATAACGTGGGTGGGGGAGCGGGGAATGTTATCTCGATCTATGCTGAGGCTTTCCCGATGCTCGAAAAATTACTTGGGCGAGAAATCCCCGTTACGCGAGACGATTGGCGCCCGGGCGATCAGCGTGCCTTTTATGCCGATATCCGCTCTGCGATGAAAGATTTGGCGTGGCAACCAAAAGTTGACGTGGAAAAGGGCATCAAGATGCTTTATGATTGGGTCGTGGCAAATAGGGATCTATTTTAAATCTGATATTTTCGGAGGCGTAATGAAACCATATGTTCATGCAGTATTTACAAGGGGCAAAGGTTTTCGTTGCGACGATATTTCTGACTTCGATCAATTCGCCGCGCGCCAAGCTGCTCTGGCAAAAGCATTGCGAAAAAATGATCAACCTAAGGGGAAATTGAAGTTTTTCGTTTCTCAGCTAAAAAAGATATTTCGAAATAAATAAAATATAGAAACCCGACACTAAAAAGAGGGCGTTTTGATGAAAAAAGAAAAGGGAATTGTTGGGTGCGTGACCTGTGGAACGAGCTTGGGATGTTTTTTCCCTTTGGCTTTATTGCTGAGCGTCGTTTTGGTCGTAGCGGCCAGTTCATATTTTGATGCCGACTATTATTGGGAAAGTTTCGATACAGGAATGGTGATCGGCTTGGCGATGATCGTCATCCCTGCTGTTGTGGTTGGGTTGATTCAAGCCGCCATCGGGATCTGGTCTATTTACGGCTTTTTCGATGATAAGGTGACTCCAGCTGAGTTGGATGCGCTCGTACCGCTGCCTTATAAGGGTGAAGGGAAAAGCTCAGCTTTGGATGAAGAGTAATGGAGGCAGGGATCAGGATGTTATTTGCGTCGGTGAAGGGGAATAAGGAAGACTTCTAGAACCAAGATAAAATTGCTACCTGAAAACAAAGACTGGTGCTATATTCAATCTGCTATCTAAAGTTAACCGTCGAGGAATAAAAAAATGTCGTCTGAAAAATTTATAGCAGTGATAAACTCACTTTGGATGAGTGATTTAACAAAAATCATCATCTATTTTTTGCTGGCTTGGATCGTTTCTTTGCTTGCAAAAAAGATTGCGCATCGCCTTATGAAAAAGGAGGGGAGTGGTCGATCTCCAAGTGTAAAACGTAAAAATACCCTCCAAAGTTTGCTCGCCAGCGCCATTAGCCTGCTTTCTTTTTTGACAGCTATTTTGCTAAGTTTGGGCTTGTTCGTGGAAGCGGATACTTTGATCTGGATGGTAGGCTTATTCAGTGCGGCTTTCGGATTAGGTGCTCGCCCTTTGATCGGTGATTATTTAGCAGGGATCAGTTTTATTTTTGAAGATACTTTTACGGTGGAGGAGAAAGTTGAGATTCCCGGCCTTATCCCTATTGAAGGGCTTATTGAAGCGATCAGCTTGCGAACAACATCGATTCGGGCAAATTCGGGGGAATTATATGTAGTCCCCAATGGGGAAATCCGTACGGTGCGCAATTTTAGCCGCGGTAAATTTTCTTTAGCAAATATCATTATCAAGATCAATTCTCATGATTTGAACAAAGCCTTACTGATTTTAGAAAATCTGGGAAGTGAAGCGATGACACTTTTGCCAAATCTCCTGGAAAGGTGGATGGTCGTGAGCGAATCTGGCGTGATCGGCCATGAAACAGAGTTGACAGTCATTGCAAAGGCAAGGTTTGGGAAGGCATCTGAGATGCGCCCGCGACTATTAGCCTTGGTTCAGGAACGCTTATTAAAAGAGAATATCCCTTTAGTTAGCTAGGAGATAACAGGTATGATCCGCTCTATTTTATTTTCAGAATCTGGAGAAAGCCAGGAAATTCCATTTGAGCAGCTTGAAACCGCATTAGTAAAAGAAAAGGTTTTTTTGTGGGTGGATATTATTGCTGAGGCTGAGGAGGTGTGTAGACCGCTCTTGCAGGATGTATTTAAATTCCACCCCTTGTCCATTGATGATGCCTTGCAAGAAAGCCATGTGCCCAAAATAGATGAGTGGGATACTTATTTATACATGGTCTTGCGCACAGTCAAAATGGAAAACCAGGATACCTTAGAGATCGCCACCCCTGAATTAGATATATTCCTGGGGGCAAATTACTTGGTCACCTACCATGACGAGCCAATTGCTGCGGTCGATAAGATTTGGAAACTTTCTCATCAGGATAACCGCTATTGGTCGAAAGGTGCTGGTTATTTGCTCTACCACATCGCCGATGAGGTCGTTTCGAATACAATGCTTGTGACAGATGAGCTGGATCTTCAGATTGACCAAATCGAAGACGAAATATTTGTAACCCCGCAAGCAGGGACTTTAGAACGTATCTTTTCAGTTAAGCGAATAGTATTAAGATTACGACGCTCACTGCTTCACCAAAGGGAAGTTTTTAACAAGTTGTCTCGCGGTGATTTTGACCTACTTCAGGAACCATATCGGATTTATTTTCGAGACGTATATGATCATATGGTGCGTCTTCAAGAAATTAACGAGAGCTCACGTGAGCTGGTCAGCGGGGCTTTGGATACCTACTTATCGGTTGTTAATAACCGTATGAACGAGGTTATGAAAACGCTAACGGTTTTCACGGCATTGTTCATGCCTCTCTCCTTCCTAACCGGCTTCTTCGGAATGAATTTTTTTCAGGCTGCAATTCCTCTTGAAATTTGGACAGGAAGATTGGTCTTTGGGCTTATGCTAACGAGTATTATTCTTATCCCAGCGGGTATGTATCTGTGGATGCGCCGACGGGCCTGGATGTAGATATGAAAAAGAAAAAACAATCGTCAGTAGCTCAGGAAGTTTTGCTCTATGCTAGTCTTTTTTCTGGATTTGGGTGGTTGATTTCTACGTACAGGGTGCTTTTTGGCCCCCTAATTATCTCTGGCTTAATATCTTACTTGCTATACCCAGGGGTGACATGGATAGCAGCCCAAACACGGATCGATCGACGGAAGATCGTTCCTCTGGTTTATTTCATATTTCTGATTTCACTGGTTTTTGCGCTTATTTATCTGGTACCAACTATCGTGAAACAGGCAAACTTGCTAACCAGTCAACTGGTCAAAATTCCAGGACAGGCTGAAATCGTGGAAGCCGATCTTGAAATCTTATTGGGCTTCAACCTCCCTATCGGATCATTTGTTGAAGAACTCGAAAAAAATATTGTGAATATAGTAAAACCAGATCGGATATTTCGAGTTCTTCAGGGCGTTTCAACGAATATCGTTTGGGTGATTATTATCTTTATCACCAGCTTTCATTTGCTCCGTGACTGGCCTCGTCTACGGGAGTGGTTATTCAGGTTGTCTCCCGCAGAACTTGAACCCGATCTGCGGCGTATACATGAAGAAATCAAGATCCTATGGCAGACCTATCTACGTGGTCAGTTGCTGATTATGTTAATTTTAGGGATCGTTTCCGGGGTTGGAGTTGCCATCATTGGTGTTCCAGGAGCACTAATCCTGGGTTTTTTAGCGGGAACGCTGGCGCTGATTCCCAGCCTGGGGCCGGCTATCGCAACAGGAGTTGCCGCGCTCGTTGCCTGGAATCAGGGATCCACTCATTTTGGTCTTTCAAATTTAGCAGCTACCTTGATCGTAATCGCGATCTTTCAAGTTATTCAACTTATAGAGGGGTTTTGGCTCACACCTCGCATTATGGGACGTCGCCTAAATTTACACCCCGGGTTGATCCTGATCGCTGTGGTTGGCACCTTATTTACATTGGGTGCGTTAATGGCTTTGATCATTATTCCTATTTTGGGTTCTTTCGAGCTTGTACTTCGTTACGCGTATCATAAACGAGCCGGTCTTGACCCCTGGCCTGCTGAGGAGATACAGGAAGAAACTGCTTGATTTAATATCAAAGAAGAAAAAGCGGCATTTCTGCCGCTTTTTCTTCTCTCACTTACCCTAAAATCTGAATATAAAATTTGAAGGGGAATAGCTAACTCACCATACAAACGCCACGCTACGCTTGCCCAAAATTTGATCGTCAAAGACGACTTTGGCGGGCGTTTTTGCCATCCCGATGCAAACGTGTAGAGGGAGTAAATGCTCTTCGCGAGGGTGGCAATAGCGGGCTGCGGGGGCTTTCTCCCATGCGATTAAATGCTCTTCTCTTTCTTCCTGAGAGAGTGAAGCGGTACAAGTTTTGATGAGCCAATTCTGAAAGGCATCGTTCCCAGGGTCTGGGGCATCAGGCTTACTTCCAAAAAACGCGTTCAGGTTATGGAAGGAAGTGCCAGAGCCAATAATTAAGATATTTTCTTGGAGCAGTTCATCTAAAGCATCACCTAGCGCGATATGTGCAGCAGAATCAAGTCCGCGCAGCAAGGAGAGTTGAATAACAGGAATGTCGGCTTTCGGGTACATCAGCTTGAGCGGGATAAATGTGCCGTGGTCAAATCCGCGTTCCATATCAATGCGGCTGGAGATATTGTTTTTCTCCAAGAGAGCTGCGACTCTCTCTACCAACGCGGGATGTCCCGAAGCCGGGTAAGTGATCTCGTAAGCTTCTGAGGGAAAACCGTAATAATCATAGTAAAGCGGAGGATTATTCGCGCCCACGAGCGTTGCGACACTTTCCTCCCAATGTGCGCTGATGACCAGAATAGCATCCGGTTTTCTGAGCTGGGAGGGCAGCCACGTCATGAAATCAACCATTGCCTGATGGCCGCGGTCTCCCAAAATGGGTAAGGGTCCGCCTCCGTGTGAAAGGTAGATAATGTAGTGGACCCCAAAAGTTGGACAGGTGGTATAGTGGATACCGCCGTCTAACA
>JABGQU010000083.1 GCA_018648605.1 Anaerolineae bacterium
ACATCTTCGTATCTCATGCAACTATTATGGCATACTTATGCAAGAGGTCTAATGTTTGAATAAGTTCTGTGGAGTTTTCATAAAAGCTATTAAGAATATCAGCGATAAATTCGTCCGCTTCTTCTTCCATTAGCTCACGATAGGATTCCAAGATGCTCGTATCTATGGTCATTTTTTATATCCGTGTAGTTTGTGCTTGATTGCCGCCAGCTTCTTTTGCTCGATAAAGGGCTTCATCGGCGAGTTGGATAATATCATCGAGAAGCGTCGCTGCACCACTAATCTTTGTGATAGTTGCAACGCCTGCGCTGGCGTGAATGGGTAGCACACCGCCTGTAGGGAGAGTAAGTTTTGTCGCGGCAATCCCTTCGACAATGCGCAAAGCAGCTTTTTCGGCATCTTGCGAGCTTGTGCCAGGTAAAACAACCAGAAACTCGTCGCCTGCCCAGCGCCCGATGCCATCGTAAGTGCGGCTGCGTTCTTTGATAACCTGCGTAATCAACTTAAGTGCTTCGTCGCCGGTTAAGTGCCCGTGCTCGTCGTTGACATCTTTGAACTTATCGATGTCAAGAAAAACCACGCTAATAGGATCGGCAAGGCGGCGAGCACGTTCTAGTTCGCCGCGCGCAAATTTGTAGATCGCGCGTCTATTCATGATCCCTGTCAGACTATCTACCATTGCCAGTTTTTCGAGTTGATTTTTTGCACGAACAAGGTGGTCCTCGAGTGTGAGCACTCGCTCGCCCACAGCCACTCGTGCTTCTAATTCGGCTGGGTTAAATGGCTTGGTCAGATAATCGTCTGCACCAGAATACAAACCTTGCACAATATCTTCATTCTTGTCATTGGAAGTCACCAGAATAACATAAACATAGCCATCTAGCTCAGAGGATCGTATCTTCTGAATTAATTGAATACCGTCGATGCCAGGCATATTCCAGTCTGTAATAACAAAGCGAATTTGTTGCTCTTGGATAAAATTCCATGCAATTGCTCCATTATCGGCGACAACAAGCTCATGCCCCAAACGCGCCAATGTTTTTTCGACGATGCGTCTTTCTATTTGTTCATCATCAACAATCAAAATCTTCATTGGTGACTCCTGTGCCGTGATTATACCCGTTTTGCCTGTAACTTTTCTGCGATTTGACAATAAAGACCTTTCAACGTTATAAATACCCTTACATTTGAACGGGGAGCCTTCAGTGGCTGAGAGGAGCGCAAGCTCGACCCGCATAACCTGATCTGGATAATGCCAGCGGAGGGAATTTGTGTAGAATCAAACATCCTCCCCTCCAAAGGCGAGGATGTTTTTCTTTATGCGTCCCCTCTCCCTAAGGGAGAGGGCGGAGTGTGAGAGCAAAATTATGTTAAAACGCACCATTATCTTCATTAATGGGGATTTGCCCAATCTGGATGCCGCGCGCAAAATTATTCGTGACGGCGATTTCATCATTGCCGCAGATGGCGGGACTCGGCACGTGCTTGCTTTGGGCTTGATTCCTTCTGTCGTCATCGGCGACCTCGATTCACTTGATGCCGCTAATCGCCGCTACCTCGAGAAGAATCGTGTTGAGATTTTCGCGTATCCCAAAGATAAAGATGAAACCGATCTCGCGTTGGCTCTTGCTTACGCTGTAGATGCGGGCTACGAGCAAATCCTGCTCGTCGGCGCGTTAGGGGGGCGTCTCGACCAGACTCTGGGGAATCTGTCATTGCTCACCGATCCCACCTTCGAAGGGCTGGACGTACGGATCGACGATGGGGTTGAAGAAGCGTTTTTTGCGCGGCGGCAAGCCAAAATCCATGGGCGAATCGGCGAAATCATTTCTTTACTCCCATGGGGTGGTGATGTGCAAATTCTCCGTACCGAAGGCTTACGCTGGTCGCTCCAAAACGAAAAGCTATATGCCCATAAAACACGTGGTATCAGCAATGAAATGATCGCTGAAAATGCTGAAATTCAAATTGAGAGCGGTTTTCTGCTCGTTATTCATGCTCGCTCCTCGTAGTAACTGCTTTAGCGGTTAGACGACTAAAGTCGTCACTACAAGGTGAAAATCATAGATAAAAGACTGCATTGCACTCGTAGAGTACGTTGCTGTTAATTTTGAAAGGAAAATAAAATGAAAAAACTGATCTTACTTATCTTTATTCTCGCCCTCACCGCCTGCGCTCCGCAAGCCGCCGACGGCCCGGCCACACTAACCGTGATGACCCACGATTCCTTCGCCATTAGCGAAGAAGTTGTACAAGCCTTTGAAGCGGAGCATGAGGTGCAAGTGGTCTTTCTCGCCAGCGGTGACGCAGGCTCTGCGCTCAATAAAGCTGTGCTGACTAAAGATGCCCCACTCGCCGACTTGCTTTTTGGCGTGGATAATACTTTTCTCTCGCGCGCTCTTGAAGCAGAGATATTCGAAAGTTATGATTCGCCTGTTTTGGCTGACATCCCTGCTGAATTTAAATTGGATGCTGAAAACCGCGCTGTCCCCGTCGATTTTGGCGATGTTTGCATCAACTATGACAAAGCCTATTTCGCCGAGAAAAATTTGGCTGTGCCAACGAGCTTGGAAGATCTGCTTCTGCCCGAATATGCGGGCTTACTCGTTGTTGAAAACCCAGCCACCTCTTCGCCGGGTTTGGCTTTCCTGATGGCGACAATCGCTCATTTTGGCGAAGATGGCTATTTAGACTATTGGCTGGGATTGCGTGAAAATAATGTCGCTGTGGCGGATGGCTGGGAAACGGCCTATTATACAAATTTCTCGGCTTCGTCTGGACGCGGATCGCAACCAATGGTCGTCTCTTATGGTTCCAGCCCCGCCGCCGAAGTGATCTTCGCTGAAACTGCGCTCGATGACGCCCCTACAGCTTCCATTTTGGGTGCTGAAACATGCTACCGCCAAATCGAATTTGTTGGTATTTTGGCAGGAACTGAGCAACGCCCCCTCGCCGAAGCCTTCGTCGATTTCATGCTCTCCACTGAATTTCAGGAAGACCTGCCGATGCAGATGTTCGTCTATCCCGTTTTGCCCTCAGCCGAACTTCCCGACGAGTTTGTTGCTTATGCAGAACAGCCCGATCAACCCGCCAGCCTTGACCCTGCGCTCATCACCGAAATGCGTGAACAGTGGATCCAGGATTGGACTGAGACAGTTTTGAAATAATGTCTAACCGCCGAGACGCAGAGAGCGCAGAGCTTTTTTCTAAAAACGCCAAGAAAAACACTTCAAAATCTTGGCGTACTTGCTGTCTTGGCGGTTCGTTTTTTCGCTGGCTCCCTGCCCTGCTCTTCCTTGGATTATTCTTCTTCTACCCCCTCGTCAAAATTTTGGCGTTGGGGGTAGATTCTCCTGATTTTCTTGCGCTAGAGTCTCTAAAGATAGCAGCAGACAGTTTAGGCTTTACCCTCTGGCAAGCTCTGCTTTCCATGCTGCTGACTCTCCTGGTTGGCTTGCCTGCAGCCTATCTTTTCGCTCGTTACGATTTTCGCGGTAAATCACTTTTGCGCGCGCTCACAGCTGTACCTTTTATGCTCCCAACCGTTGTCGTTGCAGCAGGATTCAATGCTTTGCTCGGCGCACGCGGCTGGCTCAATCTAAGCTTGATGAATCTCTTCGATTTGGAGACTCCGCCCATCACGGTTTTATATACTCTTGGCGCAATTTTGCTGGCGCATGTTTTCTACAATACCACCATCGTCATCCGCGTCGTCGGGAACGCGCTCTCTCGCCTTGATCCGCGTCTGAATGAAGCGGCGCGAATGCTCGGTGGAAATCGTTGGAAAGTATTCTGGCAAGTCACCTTTCCGCTTTTGCGACCTTCTATTTTTGCGGCAGCTTTGCTCGTCTTTCTCTTCGATTTCACCAGTTTTGGCGTGATCCTGCTTCTCGGCGGCCCCAGCTTTGCCACTATTGAAGTTGAGATCTATATCCAAACGCTTTCCATGCTTAATCTTTCTGTTGCGGCGTTGCTTTCCATTATCCAATTACTTTGCACCCTAGCGTTCTCGATCTTATATAGTCGAATGCTTGCAAAAACTGCCGTTCAAACAGCGCAGCGCGAAAGCACGCCATTTAGAAAACGAGCGAAAAGTCTCAAAGAGCGCTTTTTTATTTTTTCTTTAGTTTCTGTTTTGATAGCCCTTTTCGTCCTCCCTATGCTCGCCTTGCCCCTGCGTTCGGTCAGCCAATTGGATGCGGCTCGTGGCGAGCGTAGCACCCTCGAAACAGGTTTTACGACTGATTATTACGAAGAACTTTTCATCAATCGGCGCGGCTCACGTTTCTACGTGCCACCGATCCAAGCCGCGCAAAACTCTCTGCAATACGCGGGGATTACCGTAGCGCTTTCTCTTCTTTTAGGATTTCCTGTCGCCTCGGCATTATCGAAGCCGACACGCCTCGACCGCGCTCTTGACCCGATCCTGATGTTGCCCCTCGGTGCATCTGCTGTGACCCTCGGCTTGGGATTCATCATCGCTTTCAGCCGCCCGCCCCTAAATTGGATCGCCTCGCCCTTTCTCGTTCCCCTCGCCCATACAATGATCGCATTACCTTTTGTCATCCGCTCGTTGCAGCCAGCCTTGGCATCCATCCCGCAACGCTATCGGGAAGCAGCCGCCATGCTTGGCGCATCCCCATTAAGAGTTTGGATGGAAATAGATTTCCCAATCATTTTTCGCGCAAGTCTCGCTGCGGCGACTTTTGCATTTACCGTTTCATTGGGTGAGTTCGGTGCGACCTCCCTTTTGGCTCGCCCGGCGTACCCAACCATCCCCACGGCGATCTATAGATTCCTCTCCCAGCCCGGCGGCTTGAATTATGGTCAAGCCATGGCGATGGCTACGATCTTGATGGCACTGACAACGTTCAGCATCTTGTTGGTTGAGAAACTACGCTTGCCGGGGACGGGTGAGTGGTAGTCTAAGATGTATTATGGTATCTTGCAAAGAAATAAACGAGAATAAGGTAGTGGAGGTAAGTTATGGCGGAAGCAGCTGTAAGCATGGTAGTGCTGGATGGAGATAAAATACTGTTAGCAAAACGCGATGATATTGAAATGTGGACTTTACCAGGTGGTGGCGTAGACGCAGGCGAATCTGTTGCGCAAGCGGCGGTAAGAGAAGTCAAAGAAGAGACAGGGCTTGACGTGAGAATAGATACTTTGGTTGGCGTGTATTCTCGAATAGGCGTGTTACCAGATGTGCATATTATCGTGTTTTCTGGAGAAACGATTGGGGGAAAGATTAAGTGTCAACCCGGGGAAACGATTGATGTAAAGTTTTTTCCAATAGATGATTTGCCCGAAAATCTGGTACCCGGAAGCCCGCAAAGAATAAAAGATGCTATAGTTGGAAAAAGTGGCAGTGTAGCCGTAAAGCAGATATTGACGACATCCTCAAGGCTGGAACTAAGTAAAGAAGAACTCACAAATATTCAAAAACAACCACGAGAGAAAAGAATAGAAATGTTTGGTAGGTATTTTGGTGACCCAAAAATGGAAATAGAAGTAGAAGTTGGATAGAAAGTTTTGATATTAGAGAAGAAATGCTAACATTATTAAACATCTATAAATCTTACGAAGGAAAACCTTTGCTCAAAGGTGTCTCTCTTGAAGTCGCTCAAGGCGAGACCCTTTGCCTTCTCGGTCCCTCTGGGAGTGGGAAATCTACCTTGCTGCGCATCATCTCTGGGCTGGAGGAAGCCGAATCTGGGGATGTGCTTTGGGAAGGGGAGAGTATCGTGCCTGTCCCGTCGCACGAACGGAATTTTGGTTTGATCTTTCAAGATTACGCGCTTTTCCCGCATTTGAATGTCTTTGATAATGTCGCCTTTGGGCTAAAAATGCAGAAGATGGGGAAAGAAGAGATCCATCAGCGGGTGGACGAAGCATTGAAGCAAGTTGATTTGCAGGATTTTGCCAAACGCAGCGTAACGGATCTTTCGGGGGGCGAGCAGCAGCGCATCGCGTTGGCGCGGGCTTTAGCGCCTAATCCCCGTTTGTTGATGTTTGACGAACCGCTCGGTGCGCTGGATCGCCGTTTACGAGAATATTTGCTGGTTGAAATAAAAGAAATTCTGGAAGAAAGCGGTGTCCCTGCAATTTATGTGACCCATGACCAGGAAGAAGCCTTTGCGCTCGCTCATCGTGTTATGCTTTTACATGAGGGGAATATCGTACAACAAGGCACACCAGAAGATGTATATGCACATCCTGCTTCGGTATGGGTGTCAGACTTTTTAGGAATCAAAAAATGAACGCAATAAAAGAACGCTTTACTAAGGGCGAAGAATTAGCCAACGCGATTTCCCATCTTGTTGGGGCTGTTCTGGGATTGGTCGGTCTTATTTTGATGATCGCTTATTCGCTCCAAAACGGGACTGGCTGGCATTTGGCTGGCTCGATCGTTTATGGGAGTTCCCTCTTTGTACTATATCTTTCTTCGACATTCAATCATTGGTTACCGGATGGCCAGGCAAAAGAATTTTTCTTTACCTTTGACCAAATTGCGATTTATATCCTGATCGCTGGAACCTATACCCCACTTGCCCTAATTGCCCTGCACGGCACACTTGGCTGGGTCATCTTCGCTATTGAGTGGACTTTTGCGCTGGTAGGCATTCTCATCAAAATCTTTAAACCGACGAAGTTCAACCAAGGTGTTAGTCTTTTTTTCATCATCGCCTATATTGTGATGGGAAGTATCGTCTTTTTTGCTACCCGCCAAGTGATTGACGCCGTTTCCCTTTCAGGTTTTGTGTGGGTGATAGCTGGCGGGGTTTTCTACATTGGCGGGACAGTTTTCTACAAGATGAAAAGCGTGAAATTCATCCACTTGGTGTGGCATTTATGTGTCATGGCAGGCAGTGCAGCGCACTTCATTGGCATCTATTTTTATGTTCTGCCCCTTCAGGTTACCTGAGAAATGTGATTAGCCTTAGGCTGTGAATGCAATCAAAAAAGGCTTCCCGCAGGAAGCCTTTTTTTCTAGCTTTTAGTAGATGCCGAGCGCGTTCATAACCTGGTCGCCGAAGCTCCAGGCAAGAGCCCCAAAGGCAACCAGACAGCAGCATAGCACGATAGCAACAATGCCAACGATCAGCCAGGTGTTGGGCTTCTTCTTTTCTTCGATGGGGGGAACTAAATTGTCGTTCATGAAAACCTCCTATTAGATTTTTAGTATATTAGAGAGTCAAGAATGGGTATTGAAACGCCCATGGCAAGCATAATTAACACAATGCAAATGCAAAGAATAGATGGCACTATTTGTAAATAGCCTAATACAAGTCCAGCAGTTGCCATACCATCACCGCCGAGACGCCCCATGCTTTCACGGATCTCACGTTTTGCCATGTGCCCAGTGATGATGGCAACAAGTGAGCCAAGCAGGGGAGCGAGAATCCAGCCAACGATGCCAGAGATCATACTGACCATCGCCAACGTGCTATTCGGTGTTAAGGGTGTTGACGGTGGCGTTTGATAATTGGGTTGTTGATCGTTCATTTTCTTCTCCTTTGAGAGTGAAAATAATTATGCAGATTGTTTGGCGTTTGAGCGACGCCACCACCACCAAATAAAGGTGGTCGTTAGTAAGACTAAAATAATGCCGACGATAATGGGGATGATGATCGCGATAATGGACAGGAAGGTGGAGAGAACATCTTCTGCGATGCTGACAGGAGCGTGACCGAGCCCGCCCGTAGTTGCTGTGATAGCTGGACGCATAGCCACGGATTTGACAGTATGCACGCTACCCGCGACGAGTAAGCCTGATATGATCGAGAGGATAGGGCTTATCTCTGTGATCACGTTTGCGCTTGCGGCGAAAACAATCGCGCCAGCCGCCGGGCGGACGAAAGTCTGGATAATATCGTTGATGTGATTTACTGCGGGGACTTTATCGGCGAAGAATTCGATGGTGCCGAGGACAAGGAGCAAACCGATCACCCACCAGGAGGTGAGCGTATCCCATGGCGATTGGAGTTCGATCAGGTCGGTAAATTTAGCGAGAAGAGAAACAGCCAGAAGAGGAATATAGGCATTCAGGCCTGCGCTGGCAGAAAGCCCGAAGGCAGAAAAGATTCCAGTGAGAAGTTCCATTTTTATATCCCTTTCTTGAGACACTGAGCGTTTTCAAAGTACGCAGTGTCTTGGTTTAGCCTAATGGAAATGCGCCCCATGTGCCGGTCATTTGCAGGCGAAGCAAATCGATGCCTATGATCATAATGAGAGCGAGCGTGAAGCCAGCAAGGAGGGCGATCCACATTTCTTTTGCGGAAGTGAAGCTGTTATCCTGACGCATCACCATGATCCAGACAACGCTGAAGATCATGGTGAGCAGCATGAGGACGCCGAAAACGCTGATATAGGTAACAGGGTAGAGGATGAATGGGGATTCGGTTAATATGAGGAGATCAATAAAAAGCATAATTGCAACGAGCAAGCCGATGTCACGCCACGAGCCGAGCGCCGGGCGCATATCCACTTCTTTCCAGGCGGTTTGGTTGAAGGCGGCGTGTAGAACGGTTGCCATCCCCATTCCCATTCCGCTGCCGGTAAGCAGGCGTAATGTGTTATTGGGAATATAAAGATTGGGGATTTGCGGTAGTGCGCCCGAATAGGTTTCTTTGATCAAATACAAATAGGAGTTTGCGCCGTCGAAACCCCAAATAAGAAAGAGGCTGATGAGTACGACCCCGATCTTTTTTGCGGGCATCCCGCCGCGTTTGCGTCCAATAATTGCGACGTAGAGCATGCTGATAGCTGCGCTGGTGAATGTGCCTGTATCGCGCGCGCACATGGGAAGTTGGCGGTCGTGGATGTGGAAGGAGCGCGCATCAATTCGATGGCATATCGCATAGCCGACCGCATCTGCTTTGCCGAGCAAGCCTGGGGGTGAGATGTATATATATGCTGCAATGGCGATGAGCGCAGCAAGTGGGATGATCCATTTTGTGATGAGGACAACGTTTTTCTGCATAGTGGTTTGATTATAGAGGCTTTATGAAGGAATGGCAAGAAAAGGGGCCGAGAAGCTCTGATACTTTTCTTACATCCCTTTTCTTGACAAAGCAGATGCGTGAAAAGTAGAATGCGCTTGAATGATAATGAAAAACGTTTTCATTAAGGAGCGTTGAAAGAAATGAAAAAAATATGGATGTTGATCCTTGCGAGCATTTTATTGGCCTCTTGTGGCACGCAGGTGCCTCCTCCCGCAGAGAGTGGAAAACTGAGTATTATCGCGACGACCAGTATCGTCGCAGATGTGGTTACCCAAGTTAGCGGCGACCTTGTGGATGCGGGAATTTTATTGCCAGTTGGCGCAGACCCACATAGTTTTGAGCCAACGCCACAGGATATAGCCAAAGTCGTTGATGCTGATCTGGTCTTTGCGAATGGTGCTGGGCTGGAAGCTTTTATTGATAATTTGCTCGCAAGCGCAGATGCAGAGGGAAAGATTGTTGAAGTCTCGCAGGGGATTGATCTGCTTGAGCATCCCAATACTGACGCAGAAGATGACCACGAAGATGAAGCCGGCGACCCGCATACCTGGACAGACCCAAATAACGTCATTATTTGGGTGGAAAATATCGAAGCCATGCTTAGCGAAGCGGACCCTGCGAATGCTGAAATATACGCTCGAAACGCGGCAGAATACACATCCGAACTCGAAGAAGTGGATGTCTGGATCCGTACGCAGATCGACCAAATCCCGGCAGAGAATCGCAGGATTGTTACCGATCATCGCTTGCTCGGTTATTATGTTGATGAGTATGGGTTAGAAATGGCAGGAGCGATCATCCCGGGCTATAGCTCGCTCTCTGAACCTTCAGCACAGGAACTTGCCGCAATAGAAGATGCAATTCTTGCGTTGGGTGTCAGAGCGATTTTTGTTGGGAATACCGTTAATCCTGGTCTTGGGGAGCGCGTCGCAGAAGATACAGGTGTGGAGCTCGTTTTCTTCTACACAGGCTCACTTAGCCCTGCTGATGGTGAGGTCCCAACCTATCTGGAGTATCTACGATACAATACAAATGTCTTTGTAAATGCCTTAAAGTAAGGTGAGTAATGCGCAAAAAGCATTGTGTAGTGAGAATATGTAGCAATTCCAAATATGATTCCGCGAGGAGCATCTTCTTGCGACGAAGCGGTCTCACCCTCCATGAGATTGCTTCGTCGGGCTATTGCCCTCCTCGCAAAATCATCAAATAGAGAAATCATGTCAATCTTCCAGGAACTCAAAAAAACAACCCGCCATCTCAGCCGCGGTCAGGTGCACGACCATGATCCCAACGCGCCCATTTTGCGTGCGGAAAATGTCAGCGTGCACTACGAAAGCGGTAATGCGCTAGAGGATATCTCTTTCGAGTTAATACCCGGCGAGCGGATCGCTATTGTTGGGCCGAATGGCGCTGGCAAAAGCACCCTCATAAAAGTCGTTGCGGGTGTGCAAACGCCCTCTTCTGGAAAGATCCAAATCTTTGGGCACCACCCTGATGGGCATATCTGCATCGCCTACGTTCCACAGCGCACGCAGGTTGATTGGAACTTTCCCGTCACCGTTGCGGATGTTGTCATGATGGGGCGCGTCGGGAAAATGGGTCTTTTCCGCAATCCCAAAGCCAGCGATTGGCAGATCGTTCAGAAATCCCTCGAGGTCGTCAGCATGGGGCGCCTCGCCAAGCGTCAAATTGATGAGCTTTCCGGGGGGCAGCAACAGCGCATGTTTATCGCGCGCGCGCTCGCGCAGGAAGCCGAATTGATCTTGATGGATGAACCGATGACGGGTCTCGACGTCACATCACAGGATGAGATTTTTAAGATTTTGGATCAACTATCAAAAGAGAATGTGACCGTCCTCATCTCGCTGCATGATCTAAAAATGGCGTCCGAACGCTTCGATAGAGTCATCTTGCTGAATAAAGAGTTGCTCGCCATTGGGCTTGCTGAGGACGCCCTGCACCCCGATAATTTGCTCAAAGCCTATGGCGGGACGCTGCAACTCCTCCCCACCGATAAGGGGATGCTCGCTTTCGACGACACCTGCTGCGAAGGAGAGCACGACCATGCTTGAGTTCATTCTGGAGCCCCTTCAATACGCCTTCATGGTGCGCGGATTGGCCGCCGCCGTCGCTGTCGGGATCGTTAGTGCCGTCGTCGGGACATACGTCGTTCTACGCGGGATGGCGTTCTTTGGCGATGCCCTTGCTCATTCTATTTTGCCCGGTGTCGCAGTGGGATATCTGGTCGGCGGGGGCGCGCGTGAGCCGCTCTTTTGGTGGGCACTCGTCGCGGCTATCTTGAGCGCGCTGGGCATTGGCACGATCAGCCGAAATACCAAGATCAAGGAAGATACCGCTATAGGCATCATCTTTGCGGGGACATTTGCGCTTGGGATTGCGATGATCTCTACCGTGGACGGCTATACCGTTGATCTGGCACACTTCCTTTTCGGGGATGTGCTGGCCGTCCGTTCAGGGGATTTGTCGCTGATCGGCTCCTTTGGCGGTTTGACCATTTTGCTCATTCTCGTATTTTATAAAGAATTCCTCGTCATCTCCTTCGATCCCATCTTCGCCGCAACCCTACGTCTGCCCGTGCGCCTTCTCGATTTTTTACTGCTTATCTTGATCGCGGTAACTATTGTCGTCTCGCTCCAAGCGGTTGGCGTAGCGCTGATGGTGGCGATGCTCGTCACCCCTGCCGCAACAGCCTATCTGCTTACCAAACGTTTGCCGATCATGATGGCGTTGGCCGCTACCTTTGCGTCTATTTCTGGCGTGGTTGGCCTTTACCTTTCCTATTATTGGAGCATCGCCTCCGGTTCTGCCATCGTGCTGGTTTGCACCGCGATCTTTGGGCTGGTTTGGGGCGGATTAACGATCTTTCGGCGCGTGTCCAATTAACGATTAACCACAGAGAGCACAGAGTCCACAGAGTTTTCTTTTTGTTTTTCTCTGTGCGCTCCGTGTGCTCTTTGGTGAAAGAAAGTATAGTATGAAAAATAAAACTCTCTTCCTCACCTTCACCCTCCTCATCGCCCTCGCAATCGCCGCTTTTGCGATCTGGGGTGTGCCCTATTTTTTCTCTCCAGTAGAACGCGTAAAAACGGAAGCAGGTTTCGGGTCGGGGACGGTGCGCGCCGAAGTCACGCAGATCATCGAAGAGGGGCATATCACCCTCGGTGATAATCCGCCGCAGCTCTATCAAATCCTGCGTGTCAAACCCCTCGAAGGGAAATACACAGGCATCGAACTCGAAATTGATAACGGCAGGCGCCAAGTCCGCTATGACGACATCCACCTTGCGCCCGGCGACAAATTGCTCATCGCTGTCACCGTCGCGCCTGATGGTGTGCTGAACGCTTATTTTGTCGATTACGTCCGCTCGCATTTGCTGCTTTTGCTGGTCGGCATTTTCGTCGTCGCCATTTTAGCGATGGCGGGGCGCAAGGGGCTGGGCAGTCTGCTGGGGCTGGCGTTTAGCCTGCTGGTCGTCATTGGCTATATCATCCCGCATATTTTGGACGGCGAAGACCCTGTGCGCGTAAGCATTATTGGTGCGGCAATTTTGCTCTCGGTGACGCTCTACCTGACTTACGGCTGGAATTTGAAAACACACGCGGCGGTGCTCAGCATGTTTTTTGCGCTGATATTAACCGGCACGCTGGCGTGGATTTTTGTGAGCGCCACGAAACTGACGGGATCGGGCGACGAGAACGCGCTTTTCCTCGTCCAGATGGCGCAATCGTCGATCAATTTGCGTGGGCTGCTTTTGGGCGGGATGATCGTGGGCGCGCTCGGCGTTTTGGACGATTTGGTTATCACCCAGGCATCTGCCGTTTTTGAACTCCACGATGCGAACCCGAGCCTGGGCTTGCGCGCCTTATATCAACGCGCTGCCAATATCGGGCAGGATCACGTTGCCGCAACGGTCAACACGCTCGTCATGGCCTATGCTGGTTCAGCCCTGCCGATGCTTTTGGTCTTCTCAATGTCGAAGGGGAATTTCTCTTACCTAATCAACTTCTCCTTCGTGGCAGAAGAAGTCGTGCGGACATTAGTTGGCTCGCTGGGGTTGATCGCCGCTGTCCCCATCAC
Source organism: Anaerolineae bacterium (assembly GCA_018648605.1). Classification (GTDB taxonomy): domain Bacteria; phylum Chloroflexota; class Anaerolineae; order Anaerolineales; family Villigracilaceae; genus Desulfolinea. The sequence goes on from JABGQU010000083.1 coordinate 13,104, forward strand.
GACCGTTATCGCGGCATATTTTACGCTGAACAATGAAGGCTTCGGTGATTTACGTCCCTTCTTGGGTGAACGCAATAGTGCGGGCGGCGGGCATCATCATTGATGCGTGAGAAATGGAACGCGAATAAAACGGATTAGCGCAGATAAAATCTTTTGGCAATGGCATAAACTAAATGCCCTGAGTTTGCGAGCCGGTGCTTTTCGGCGAAGCAATCTCTTCAACTACACAGAAATTGTCTTAGATGAGACTGCTTCGGCGATAAAACTTCCTCGCAGAATCAGCACCCACATTTACTTTGACCCACTACCAATCTTTTTTGTTTATCCGTGTAAATTCGCCCGATCCGCCAAATCCGTTTTCTATTTAATTCGTCATCTCTAAATACCAACTCCGAAATGCCAATCCCCCTAATTTTGCAACCGATCCCAAAAACTCTCGTATACTAGGTACATAACAAACACAGGAGAAAATGTGGACGAGGAAAAGACCTGGATTCTCCAGGCGCAACAAGGCAGTGACGAAGCGTTTACAGTTCTGGTCGAGACCTATCAAAAACCGGTCTATAACTTATGCTACCGAATGCTCGGCGTAGCAGATCTGGCTGAAGATGCGGCACAGGAGAGCTTTTTGAGAGCTTATAAAAATTTGCATCGCTATGATGTGAATCGCTCTTTTGCAACCTGGCTGCTTTCGATTACCGCGCATTATTGCATCGACCGCTTACGGCGCAAGAAATTGCCCACTTTCTCCCTCCACGACGACGAGGGTACTCCCCGCGAATATATCCCGGATGCTTCGGCTGTGCATCCTGAGCGGGCAGCGATCTATAGTGACCAGCAGGAATATATCCAGGGTTTGCTTAGCGAACTCAGCGAATTAGATCGCGCAGCGCTCATCCTTCGCTACTGGCACGATTACTCAGAAGTGGAGATCGCCGAAACCCTCGATCTGACAGTCAGCGCGGTCAAAAGCCGTTTGCATCGCTCCCGTCGAAAATTAGGGTCACTCTGGGAAGACGACCCGCAACCATCTCCAAACGTGGAAAGGATGCCTTATGGATCACCAGCATTTTGAAGAGCTTCTGCTCAATGACGAGCCTATCGCTCGCGAAGAAAACGTCGCATTGCAAGCGCATCTGCGGGTTTGCCCAAAATGTGCGGCATTGGCGCAAGCTAATCGTGCCCTGAATCACGTCGTGATGGCGGCACCTGTATCGGGATTTGCAACCAGATTCCAGGTCCGGCTCGCGGCACGGCGCAAAGCCCAACGCAGGCGGTATCTATTTGGGGGGCTAATCCTGTTTTTTAGCGCCGTCGGTTTGGGAATTTGGTTGGCTTTGCCCATCCTGCCCACAGCGCTTTTCTCCCCATCCACATTGCTGACAGCCTGGGCAAATACCCTTGCATCCACTCTTTCACTCTTTCAGGCCGTTGTTGAAGCTGGCGGCGTGATCTTGCGCGTTATGGCGCGATTTATCCCCAGTGAAACATGGTTTTTATCGCTTAGCTTTTTTAGTCTTTTAACCTTTGGTTGGATGCTTTCCATCCAGAAAGTTGCGCGTCTCCCGCAGGCAATTTAAGGAGTTGAATATGAAAAAAACATTCAAAATTTTTAGTCTCTTACTCATCCTGAGTTTGCTTCTTCTGCCCACGCAAACAGTTGCGGCACAAGGGCTGCTCGATGGCCCCGTTATTTTTGGCGGTTCATATACCCTCGAGAGCGGAGAAAGCCTCGATGGCGATGTGATCGTTTTCGGCGGTGTTGTCATGATCGAAGCAGGTGCCGAGGTAAATGGCTCGGTGGTTGTTTTTGGTGGCAGCCTGACAATAAACGGGCAGGTGAATGGCGATGTGGTCTTGATCGGTGGGGCGGCTTCGCTGGGTGAAGAGTCGTTGATCGATGGCAGTCTTTCTGTGATCAGTGCTACTCTCAATCGTGCAGATGGCGCAGAAGTAACCGGCGATGTTATTTATAATGCATCTGGTTTTGCCTCTGAAGAAAGCCTCTCAGCACCAACTATTCCCGCTATTCCGGGTCTCCCGGAAATCCCTTTTATTGAGCAAGCACCTATCATGCTTAACAATCCCTTATGGGCAGTAGTGGGTGTTCTTGGACGCTCGATCGCGATGGGATTGCTCGCAATGTTGATCGCCCTCTTCCTCGAAGAACCGACTCGCCGTGTGGGGGAAGCTGCCGCAGCGCAGCCCGCCATAGCAGGTGGATTGGGCTTCCTGACAGTTATCCTGGCGCCCTTCACACTATTTGTTTTGGCGATTACGATCTTTCTTGCCCCTGTTGCATTCCTGGCAGTTTTAGCCTTATTGGTTGCCCTGCTCTACGGCTGGATCGCCCTCGGATTTGAAGTGGGTCAGCGTTTTACAAAAATGCTCGACCAAGAATGGGCTTTTCCGCTAACTGCTGGCTTTGGTACCTGGTTGCTCACGATCATCTCGGCATCAATTGGCTTGATCCCTTGCGTGGGTTGGCTGGCTCCTCTTATCATTGCCACCCTCGCTCTTGGCGGCGTGGTGATGACACGCTTTGGCTCGCAGGTTGCCTTGCCGCCCGTAGCGTCCGTTGTGTCCGTAGCAGAACCAGCTCCTGAACCCATCCCGCCAGTGGATGGGGAAGACATAGAAAAGTAAAAAACGAAACTCCCGAAGTTTTTTAAAACTTCGGGAGTTTTTTTTCTTTATCCTTCAGCGATTTTCTTTTTCAGATCACGAATGATCTTTTTGACCTTTGCCTGGTTGCCGTAG
>JABGQU010000084.1 GCA_018648605.1 Anaerolineae bacterium
GGTTTCTTTACGCATTCCCAAGTCCAAGAACACGCTAAAAAACGAACTCACCAAACTGATCAGCCAACCCCGCTTTGCCGGGCTGCTTAAGATCGCCCTCGATATATCCGACAAAGATACTTTATCTCCCTCTGAGTCTAGTCATATTTTCAGCATTGTGCAGGAAGCATTATCGAATATTGTGCGGCATGCACAAGCAGAAAATGCGCATATTATTCTTGCACTCAATCAGCAAACTTCTCAGCTCTCAATTATTGACGATGGTATTGGTTTCGATCTGGAAAACAGCAAACGCGGCTTCGGGCTACAGACAGTCCACGACCATACCCAATTATTAGGCGGCAAGCTATCCATTGATTCGCGACATAATCAGGGAACAACGATCACAATTCATTTTAGAGAAAAATCACAATGACAGCATTAAAAGTACTACTCGTTGATGACCATGAAGTCGTCCGTAAGGGGCTAAAGTATGTCCTTGATGACCTCGAAGATTTTACTTTTGTCGGGGAAGCCAGCAGTTCTAAAGTTGCAATTATCATGACAGCAGAACTCCGTCCTGATGTAGTGATCTTAGATATTCGTATGCCAGGTGGCAGCGGGCTTGATGCGTGCAGAGCTATTCACGAAGATTATCCAAATATTAGTATCATCATTCTCACATCTTATGCAGATGACGAAACTATTGCCGAAGCCATTCAGGCAGGAGCAGTGGGATATATATTAAAAGATGGGAGCACAGATGAACTCGTACGCGCTCTTACGGCTATCAAAAACGGTGAAGCAGCTTTAGACCCAGCCATTACGCGTAAGGTATTGGGAATGATGCAACATAAATCATCCAAAACCCATCCTTTTGCGGACCTTAGTGAACGAGAAGTGGAAGTATTGCATCTAATTTCAGAGGGAAAAACAAATGCTGTCATAGCAGAAGCTCTGATCCTCAGCGAAAAAACGATCCGCAATTATATTAGCGCCATTTTTATGAAGCTAAATCTCAAGAATCGTGTAGAGGCAGCCATCTACGCAGTTCAAAACCGAATTCAAGATTATCTCTAGAACGCTTCTCTAATGTACAATAGGAGAAAGAAGGCATAATAGCCTTCACTGAAAACGCAGCACTGAGTGGTAAGGTGAATAATGAGGCTTATATGAAAAAAACAAAAAAACATTTTCTTATGTTAACGTTGCTCTCCTTCTCTTTGGCGTGCAGCTTGGTTTCGGCTCCTGCTACAACGATAGAGGAAGCGCCAGCAGCACCTGTCGAAATGCCTGTAGACGAACCTCCTGTCGTTGAAGCAGAAGCAGCTTCCCCGGCGAGCGAAGCGGGTTCCATAATCCCAGCCGCAGGTGCGCCAGCAACCGCTAATTGTGATCTTTTTGATGTCACTCAATTCAACGCTATCGCCGGCAAAGATTTTATACTTGTAAGTCAAGATCAACTGGGGAGTTGCCATTACGAAGCCGATGGCGTTTATCGCATCATGATCGGGGGCGGGCAAGTCAGTGATTCGGCAAGTGCGCAAACTGCCTTTGAAAGCACGATGGGCAGTGTGCCCGGCGCAACATGGAAAAGCTATGCAGATGGTTTTCAACTTGGCTTGGCAGCATCCAGCGTCTCCGTTACTGGTCAGGGAGTTTCCGCCAGTGGGCACGCGATGGCAATTGTCGCTGCCGGAATGCCTTCAGGTGATTTGAGTGCTCTTGACGAAATACTAACAAGATTAGTTGAAGAGACTGCCCGTCAACTAAACGGACAGTGGTAGCGTTCAGAAGAGAAACCAGCATTTTAGCCTCCGAGAAGAGTCTTTCTCGGAGGCTTTTCTATTTCCCCGCCTGCGTTATAATCTAGCCGCTTATGAAGATACTAACCGTTCTTACCTACTACCGCCCCCACACATCCGGGCTGACCATTTACGCTGAGCGATTGGCGAAAGCCCTCGTTAAACGTGGACACGAAGTGACCGTGATGACCACGCAGTATGAAGATGGCTTGCCACGCGAAGAGATGATGGATGGCGTCCGCGTGATTCGCGTCCCGGTCGCCTTCCGCGTCAGCAAAGGCGTCATCGCGCCTACTTTTGGCTTGGTTGCCACCAAACTGGTTTGGGAACACGATGTAGTCCAGATGCACCTACCCCAATTTGACGCACCGGGCGTTGCCTTTCGTGGACGCGTTTTCGGTAAACCCTCTGTCCTAACCTATCACTGTGACCTAAACCTTCCTACAGGTTTTTTCAACAAGATCGTTAACTCGGTCGTCCACTTCCAAAACAACATGGCGGGGATCTTGGCAAATCGTATCGTGACGTATACCCAGGATTACGCTGATCACTCACCTTATCTCTCACGCTATCAGAAGAAACTGCGCACATTTTTGCCGCCCGTTGAACTCCCTAAAGTCAGCGACGATACCGTGACAGCTTTTGCCAAAGAACACAAAATCGCTGAGCGACGCCCCGTGATCGGGATGGCGACTCGTTTCGCCGCTGAAAAAGGTGTCGAGATTTTGCTAGATGCAATGCCGCAGATTTTGGAAAAGCACCCCAACGCCCAAGTTCTCTTTGCCGGACAATACCAGGATGTTTTCAGCGAGCAAGATTACGCCGACCGCCTGATGCCGCGCATTAAAGAATATGAAGAAAGCGGACATTGGACTTTCCTCGGCATTCTTAACCCCGCCGAGATGGCGGCTTTTTATCCCGCCCTTGATGCGCTGGTTGTCCCTTCCCTAAATGCGACTGAAGCTTTCGGTCTCGTCCAGATCGAAGCGATGCTCAACAACGTCCCCTGCGTGGCATCGGCTTTGCCCGGTGTCCGCCAACCTGTGCTGATGCACGATATGGGCGAAGTCGCCGCCATCGGCTCTGCGGATGAGTTGGCAGATGGCTTGCTCAAAATCTTTGCTGACAAAGAGAAATATCGCTGTGACACGGTTGCTCTTGCACAGACTTATGATCCCGATAGTGTAGCGGCGACCTACGAGAAGATGTTTGCGGAACTAATGCGATAGGTCATTACGAACCGCTGCAAGCGGCGCGGCAATCTCCCGCATAGTTTGGAGATCGCCACGTCGGGCTGCGCCCTCCTCGCGATGACAAGACTTTTTTATGAAAGATTATCTTTTTCTCCACCTCCGTGACCTGCCCTATTTCCGCGCCCTTGTGCGTGGCGTGGAATCTGAGTATTACCAAGACCTTGACCTTCCCTCTCCCACCCTCGATGTGGGCTGTGGAGATGGTCATTTCACGCAACTGACTTTCGAGCGCAAACTCGATGTGGGTCTCGACCCCTGGCATGGTCCCATCCATGAAGCGGGCACGCGGGATGTTTACGAGCTGCTGATCGAAGGGGATGCTGCACAGAGTCCATTCCCGGACGGGCATTTTGCCTCTGCGTTGAGTAACTCGGTACTGGAGCATATTCCGCACATCGATGCTGTTTTAACGGAAACAAGCCGAACGCTAAGAGCGGGCGCGCCTTTTCTCTTCTGTGTCCCCAACGAACGCTATTTATCCGAACTCGATATTCCGCGCCGACTCCGTCAAATCAGGCTGAAAAAATTGGCAGATTTATATACGGAGTGGTTCCGTTTTATCTCGCGCGTTGAGCATGCGGATGGTCCCGAAGTCTGGGAAAAGCGCCTAAACGCTGCCGGTTTTGAATTGGTACGCTGGTGGCATTATTTTTCGCCGCAAGCGATGCGTGTGCTAGAATGGGGCCATTATTTCGGGCTGCCTTCGCTGATCGTGCACGTTGTGACGCGCAAGTGGCTGCTCGTGCCCGAGCGCTGGAATTTATGGCTGACTGAGAAATTCGTGCGCCCCTATGCTTCGACAGAACCCGTCAATGATGGGACGTTTACTTTTTATATCGCCCGAAAGAAATAGACACGTCACTGCGAGGAGGGCGTAGCCCGACGTGGCAGTCTCCCGCACTATCGAGGAGATCGCTTCGCTCCGCTCGCAATGACGGGATAAAAAATGACTCATAACGACTCTTTCAACCAAGACTACTTCTCCACCCACACCTACGAAAACGTGAGCTTCGCCAAGTACAGCATGTACTGGTGGTCGAACCGTTTCAACGCCATCCTTGCGCGCCGCTATGGACAGCACGGCTCTCGCCTGCTCGAGATCGGCTCAGGGATGGGGCACTTAATCGGTTCTTTGGAGCCGGATTTTGAAACTGCTGCGCTCGATATTAACCATTGGGCACTGACGCAATCGCGTGAAGTTGCCCCAAAAACGGGATTAAACGTCGGCTCAGCGGAACGGCTCCCCTTTGCGGATGCGAGCTTCGGCGTGGTCATCATCAAGCATGTTGTCGAACACCTGCGTAATCCGGAACTTGCTATCTCCGAGTTGGGCAGAATCCTCGCCCCCGGCGGGATCCTGATCCTCGCCACCCCCAACCTGGGATCGCTGCTCAAGCCCCTCAAAGGCGACGCATGGATCGGCTATCAAGACCCAACGCACATCGCACTCAAGCCTCCCGAAGAATGGCTCGGCCTAATCGAATCCGCCGATATGAAATTGCGTCGCGTTTTCTCCGATGGCTTCTGGGACGTACCCTACATCCCCGTCATCCCGCCGATGCTGCAAAAACTCTTCTTCGGCTCACTTGGCGGGTTACAGGCGATTCTCGGAATTCCCTTTCTGCCCATGCGTTGGGGTGAGAGTATTCTTGTAATCGCTGAAAAGAAATAATTCATCACAAAGGCACAAAGAGCACAAAGTTTTTCTTTCTCCGTGTCCTTTGTGCCTCTGTGGTAAAAAAAACTAAAATCTAAAGCCTTATGCCTGAATTAAACGAACCCAGTATCCTCGACTATCTCAAATACAAATTGGGGATGATCGATTCTCTCGAATTCCCCGATGATACGCCAGAAAATGAATTTTCGGCTGAAACAACAAGTCCGATTGATCGGACTTCGGATTTAAGCAGGAATTTTCGCGAAGCATCCTTTCAGGGCAATCCCGCCGAAGATGACGAAGAAACTGTCCCTTCTCGCTTTCCCTGGCGTTCTCTGCTGGCATTATTGAACGCTCTGATCGGGCAAAGCATCTTCGATCTTTCAAGGAATTCCACGCCGATCGGCATCTTTTTTTATTTAATCGCCTTTGCCCTGCTCATCTTCGCCCAACGCAAAGGGGAATGGAATATCAATTCCTTACGCTATGAAAAAATCCACTTTCCCAACGAGGAAGAGCAAAGCGGCATTCCGGTTAATAAACTGGCCCTTTTTTCAATCGGCTTTTTCTTTGCCATTGCAGCCTTCATTTCTTTTGGAAGTTTCCCCCTTACTGATTTTGTTGATAATCAATTTACGCTGCTCAATATCTCATTTTGGCTCTTGGCACTCTTCTTTATCGTGCGTGCTTTTTGGCAAAAAAGCCCCCCTCTGGCTCCCCCCGCAAGCGGTGGGAGAACCCGCACCCTCTCAAGCTGGACATTACTCATCCTTGCCGCATCCGCCATCATCATCTTCTTCCGCCTCTACCAGACAGGCACTGTTCCCGCAGAGCCATTTAGCGACCACGCTGAAAAAATTCTCGATGTCTACGAGATCACGCTAGGCAAAGCCCTCATCTTCTTTCCGCGCAACACGGGGCGCGAAGCCTTACAAATGTATTGGACGCTCTTCGTCGCCAAAGTTTTCGGCACGGGCTTTTCCTATCTCAGTCTAAAAATAGGTACAGCGTTGCTCGGTTTACTGACCCTCCCTTACATTTATCTACTTGGCAAGGAAGTGGCCAATAAACGCGTCGGATTGCTGGCATTTTTCATGTTTGGCATCGCCTATTGGCCCAATGTCATCAGCCGTGTTGGGCTTCGTTTTCCGCTCTATCCGCTTTTTGTGGCGCCGACTCTCTTTTATCTACTGCGCGGCATTCGCCGCCAAAACCGCAACGATTTCATTCTCGCTGGGATTTTCCTCGGGCTGGGATCGCACGGTTACAGCCCCTTCCGCATTATGCCTTTTGTGGTCATCGCCGCGCTTGGACTCTATCTTCTACACAAGCAATCACAGGGTATCCGCAAGCAAGCGATTAATCACCTCGTCATTCTGGCATTCATTTCACTGATCGTCTTCCTCCCGTTGGGGCGTTATGCCCTCTCTAATCCCGAAGGATTTTCCTATCGCGCCTTCTCCCGTTTGGGTGCAGAAGACGGCAATAGCTTGAGCGTCTTCGCATCCAATTTCGTGGATGGGCTGGAGATGTTCAATTGGGATAACGGCGGCATTTGGGTTCACTCTGTAGCGGGACGCCCCGCCCTCGACGTGGTCAGCGGCGCATTATTTTTGATCGGCATCCTGCTCCTGATTCTGCGCTATGCCCGGACGCGACACTGGCTGGACCTTTTCTTGCTTCTGTCCATTCCACTTTTGCAATTACCCTCGACATTATCCGTTGCCTTCCCCGAAGAGAATCCGGCGTTAAACCGCGCCGGCGGCGCGGCGGTGGTGGTATTCGTTATCGTTGCTATAGCTTTCGATAGTTTGCTAGCAAGCCTAAGGTCGGGAACGAAGCGGAACTCCCTATCCAAACTCGGCTGGGCTGTGACAGGCATCCTGCTCATCTTCTCAATGGGGCAAAATTACGATCTCGTCTTCGACAAATATGCCACGCAATTTAAACTCGGCGCGTGGAATTCGTCTGAGATGGGGCAGATCATCCAGGAATTTGATGGGATGTATGGCCGCACCGACACGGTCTGGATCGTGCCTTTTCCGCATTGGGTGGACACGCGCTTGCCCGGCGTTTGGGCGGGCATCCCCAACCGTGATTTTGCGCTCTGGCCCGAAAACTTTGCAGAGAGCCTGACGGCGGAAGCGCCGAAGCTCTTTATGCTCAAACCCGAAGATACGGCTTCGCTGGCAGAATTGCAGCGTCTATACCCGCAAGGAATTATGACCCGTTTTCACGCGGATGTTGGCGGGCATGATTTTTTGATCTTCAATGTGCGGTAAGTATTACTACAAATTCTCCCCCCGTGTACGGGGGGAGTTAGAGGGGGGCGATAATAGCCCCCACCTGACCTCCCCCGCAAGCGGGGGAGGAACCCTTCTCTAAAAAGATATTTTTATGAACGATACAAAAACAAAACACCCACTCCTCTACGATATAGCCCTACTCCTCGTCATCCTGGCTGGATTTTGGTTCCGCTCGGTTGGCTTGAACTGGGATGAAAACCAGCACCTGCATCCCGATGAGCGATTTTTGACGATGGTCGAGACTGCGCTCGTCCCCAACAGCGCGGCGGATGAGATCGTCACGCCACCGCCGGAAGGCTGTGAAGCCTGGGGCGGCTATTTCGACACCGCTTGCTCTTCGCTCAACCCGAATAATCGCGGCTACGGTTTCTTCGTCTATGGCACGCTGCCGATCTTCGTCGTTCGCTACGTTGCCGAATGGGTCGGGGAGACAGGCTACGATCAAGTCCACCTCGTTGGAAGGCAACTTTCTGCGTTGGCAGATTTGCTGACTATCGTGATTCTCTATTTCATCGTGGCGCGCGTTTATAACCGAAAAATTGCACTGCTTGCAGCGGCATTCTCCGCATTAGCAGTTTTGCAAATTCAGCAATCGCATTTCTTTACGGTCGATACTTTCGTTAATCTCTTTATGTTTTTGACGCTCTATTTTGCGGTAGAGATAGCCTTCTCCCTCTTTTCTACACTAATACCTTTTATAGTGGTTATTCCAGACAAAGAAAGAAAAGAGCTAACCTACTCTAGAACAAGGCTGGAGCATAAAACAGAAATAAGATCCTATCTTGTGATAGGCCTGATTTTCTTGAAATACTATTTTTTGGCTATCACACAATATGCACTCCGCTTACTAAAGACCCCATTATTCTGGCTTAGTCTCGCCTTTGGCTTTTCACTCGGCATGGCAGTCGCATCAAAGATCAATGCGGCAGTTTTGGCAATTTTATTGCCCGCAGCCTTTTATTATCAATATTCGGCTGCCAATCATTCAGAGGATATAGAGCGTTCAGAGACCTATGATTACTGGACGCAGATCATCGTCTTACTCGCTGTCGGGGCACTCGCTTCTCTGCTTGCTTTCCGAATTTTCCAACCTTACGCCTTCAACGGTCCCGGCTTCTTTGGGATGATCCCCAACGAGACGTGGGTTGGCAATATTATGGAGCAGCGCGCCCAAGCCAGCGGCGACGCCGATCTACCTTTTGCGTTTCAGTGGGCGCGGCGGTCACATCTTTATTCCTTCGAGAACCTCACCAAGTGGGGGCTGGGGCTTCCGTTGGGCATACTTGCCTGGGCCGGATTCCTGTGGATGGGCTGGAGCACGTTGAAAGGCGAGCGTCGCCATCTCCTGTTGTGGGGCTGGACGGCATTCTACTTCCTGTGGCAATCCATGCAATTCAATCCCACCATGCGTTATCAACTTCCCGTTTACCCGCTTTTGGCAATGATGGCGGCCTGGGTCGTTTTCCGCAAGCCAAAAATTCTGCGCGTGGCAGGGGCACTCGTTCTCGTCGCCACCGCGCTTTGGGCCTATGCCTTTGTCCAAATTTATCAGCGACCGCATACGCGTGTTGCGGCAGCGCGCTGGATCTATAATAATGTGCCCGGGGCGATCAATCTGCGCATCGAGCAGGGCGACGGCGAGATTTACCAGCAGCCGCTCACTTACCCAATGGGGCTGCCTTTGCAAGCGAATGTGCCCTACAACAATCATTTCGTTCCCAAAGTAGACGGGATGCTAACCGAAGTTAGCTTCGCGCATATTCAGGATGCGAGCGATCCCACGCCCAAGACCCTGAACTTGCTCATTGCAACCCAACCGAATGCCCTCCCCGAACAGGCGCTCGCAACCGCCTCTCTAACGGAATACTTCGTCACGAATTCCGCCTACGCCCTCACACTGGATACGCCCCTCGCGCTCGTTGCGGGAGAGACCTACTTCCTTAACCTGACCACCGACTACGGGGTTCTGACCTTAAACGGCTCATCCGTCATCAACGAATCATCCTGGGACGATGGCCTGCCCCTGCGCATGGACGGCTACGATGGCTTCGGCGGTCTCTATCAACCCGGGCTCAACATGGAAATGTACTGGGTAGATGACCAGGCCAAGATCGACCGCTTTGTATCCAATCTCTCACAGGGCGATTACCTCTTCATTTCATCCAATCGTCAATGGGCTACGACCACGCGCGTTGAGGAGCGTTATCCGCTCACCAAAGCCTATTACCAATATTTGCTCGGCTGCCCCCCCGCAGCGGATGTGATCGCTTGCTATAACACTGCCCGCCCGGGCGACTATGCCGGTCAGCTTGGCTATGAATTGGTTGCAGTCTTTGAATCTTTCCCGACGCTCGATATTCCTGATACCTTCCATTGGGAAGTGAACGACCAATTCGCCGAAGAAGCTTTTACCGTTTACGATCACACCAAAGTCTTGATCTTCGAGAAAAGCGAAGGTTTTGACGCTGATCAGGTACGCGCTTTACTCAGTGCCGTAGATATCAGCCACGTTGTCAATCTTACGCCCAAAGCTGCGGGCGACTACGAGAGTAAAGATTTAATGCTCCCTGCCGAAAAATGGGATAGTCAACGCGCAGGCGGCACATGGTCGGAGCTTTTCGACCCAAATGCAGCCATCAACAAATATCCCGTTTTGGGATTGTTCGTTTGGTACGTTTTCGTCTTCATCTTGGGCATCTTTGCCTACCCCATCGTGCGGATGGCCTTCCCCGGCCTCGCGGATAAAGGCTATCCTCTTGCGCGGGCATTCGGATTGGTTTTGCTGGCATATTTTTCGTGGCTGCTTGGCTCTGTCGGCGTGGCATATTCCCGCCTGACGATTGGCTTGGTTTTCGCCGCATTGGTTCTCGTTGGTAGCTGGCTGGGTTGGCGTCAACGCGATGAACTTCGCCGCGAGTGGAATGAGAACCGCAAATACTACCTGATGATCGAGGGGATTTTCCTCGCCTTCTTCCTGATTGACCTTATCATACGCATCGTGAATCCTGATCTTTGGCATCCATCCAAAGGTGGCGAGCGCCCGATGGATCTATCCTATCTTCACGCGGTCTTGAAAGGGACATCTTTCCCGCCCTACGACCCCTGGTTTGCGGGTGGCTATATTAATTATTATTATTACGGTTTTGTGCTGGTCGGCACACCTGTCAAGTTGCTCGGCTTAACACCCACAACGGCCTATAACTACATCCTGCCGACGCTTTTTGCGCTGGTCGGGACAGGGGCATTCTCGATTGGTTGGAATCTTCTTGGAGGCAAGAAGAAGAGCTTAATCGCAGAGAGCGCAGAGCACACAGAGATAGAAGAAAAAAGAGAGAAAGACTCAATGCTCCCTGTAAACTCTGTGGTGAAAAATAACGCTTTCCTCGCCGGCCTCACCTCCGCTGCTGGCATGATCCTGTTTGGCAATCTCGGCACGATCCGCACGATCTATCAGGGGTTGCAACGCATCGCTGACCCGACTGCACATACCGCCGATATCAGCGTTTTTAAGCATTTTGGCTTTGCTATGCAAGGCCTCTGGAAAGTCATCACAGAGGACGCATTGCTACCGCTCGGTCTCGGCGATTGGTATTGGTTCCCCAGTCGCGTCATCCCCGCTCCGGGAGATGTGGAGCCGATCACTGAATTTCCGCTTTTTACATTTTTGTACAGCGACCTCCACGCGCACATGATCGTGCTGCCTTTGGCAGTCCTCGCCATTGCGTGGGCGTTATCCTTTCTTCGGGCACGCTTTGACGGGAAAAACTCTTTCTCCCAAATCCTTTTTGAAATAGCGGTAGCAGGCCTCATCGTCGGGGCGATGCGCCCTACGAACACCTGGGATCTTTATGCCTACCTGCCGCTCACCGCTGTCGTCATCGGCTACGCCCTCTTTCGATTCCAAAAGACCCGAAAGGTTTCTGCTGGTATCCATGAAAGCCAAGATTTTGAAGCACAAAAACATGAGAGCCAATTTTCAACTCTGATAAAACCTTTCGGGTTTGCTTTGCTCGGCATGGCAGCCCTTGCCTTCTTTAGCTATCTTTTCTACTATCCCTACATCATCAATTTTGGGCAAGCCTACGGAGAAACCAATCTTTGGAAAGGCACGCATACGCCGCTCAGTTCCTATTTCACGCAATGGGGTCTCTTCCTTTTCGTGATCGTTTCGTGGATGTGGTGGGAAACGCACGAGTGGATGGCAGAAACACCGCTCTCGGCACTCAAAAAGATCGGCAAAGAATGGATCAATTTTGGCGCCGCTGCCTTATTAGCCATCTTGATCGGATTGGCATATCTCGGCGTACATATCGGATGGGTCGCCGTGCCGCTCGCCTTTTGGGCTGGGTTGCTGATCTTGCGCGCGGACCTCGGCGAGGAGAAACGTCTTGTTCTATTTCTCGTCGGAACAGGCTTATCGTTAACCACCGTCGTCGAGGTGATCGTTCTCGACGGTGACATCGGACGCATGAATACCGTCTTCAAACTTTACCTGCAAACCTGGACGTTTTTCGCTCTCAGCGCAGGCGCATCACTGGCATGGTTATTGCCAGAGATCGCCAAATGGGCGCAAAACTGGCGTAATGCTTGGCAAAGCGCAGGCACAATTTTGCTCTCTGGTGTGCTGCTTTTCACGCTTACCGGTACGCTTGGCAAAATGCAAGATCGCGTGGATGTAGATGCCCCCATGGGCTTGGACGGTATGGCTTATATGCAGACCGCCAAATATTGGGATAGCCAGGATATGGAACTCAGCCAGGATTACGCGGGCATTCAGTGGATGCGCGAAAACGTGATCGGTTCACCCGTCATCGTTGAAGCCAATACACCCGAATATCGCTGGGGCAGCCGCTACACGATCTATACCGGTCTCCCCGGCGTTGTCGGCTGGAACTGGCATCAACGCCAGCAGCGCGCCCTCGTCCCGCCAAATCTCATCACTGACCGCGTAGAAGAGATCCGCGCCTTTTACGAAACCAGCGATCTCGCCCAAACGCAGCTTTTCCTTGAAAAATACGACGTCCGCTATATCGTTGTCGGGCAGGTCGAACGGAATTATTACGTCGGTTTGGGGTTGGAGAAGTTCGAAAGCTACAACGGCGTACTCTGGGATGAAGTCTTCCGTGAGGGGGAGACGGTAATCTATGCGGTCAAATAGAAAACCGCCCCCCTGCCCATTCGCTACGCTCAGGGCATGCCCCCAAATGCTTCGCATTTAGGGGGATATGTAAATTGGATTTTGTGAAAAGAAAAAATCATCCCCTCTCCCCTAAATTCCGTTTTTAAAATTTGGGGGAGAGGCCCGACAGGGCAAAGGGGGCTGCTTTTGTGCAATACCTATAAATAAACAAAAACTCATTCAGCGCTTCTTCCTTTTTTATGGTTAAATCCAAGCAGAAAGGAAAACACTATGGAAAACGAATCCACAAAAATTAAACTCTGGTCTCCCACCATGATCGGCATTGCAGCTTTCGTTCTGACGTATCCCGTAGGCTCTGTATTTGCAGCGATCAATGCACATCGTTTAAGAGATGTTAAAAACAAGCAAAAATATATCCTGAATGGAATTCTGTATATTATTGTTTTTATATTCTTTGGTTTTTTCTTTCAGGATAGAAGCATGACAGGATTGATCGGAATAGCCAATATTTTTCTAGCCTACTCGCTCTACAATGAGATGCAAAATGAGATCGAGGGAAATGCGGAAAAAGAAAGCATTATCTACGAATCCTGGGGCAAGGCTGTCTTGATCGGTATAGGGGTTTTGGTCGTATTGGGTCTGCTTGTTTTTGGCTTTGCCATTCTTATGGTGATGTTCAATTCGCAGTAAAATGTACAAATTAAGCTGACGAAAAAGAACCGCTGAAAAACTCATTCAGCGGTTCTTTGTTTTTTATGGTTAAATACTCCCGCAATGAATCAAAAAACTCTCTCTGTCCTCGAATATCAAAAGATCATCGAACGCCTTGTCGGTCACTGTGCCTTCAGTGCCTCGATGGACTTAGCGCGCAACCTGAAACCAACATCTTCTTTCGAGAAAGCTAAAGTTCGTTTGGAAGAAACCAGCGAGGCGCGCCACCTGCTCTCGTTGAACGATATTCTCAGCGTTGGGGGCGCACGCGATATTCGCGAGCAAATCAAATTGGCTGCGCGCGGCGGGGTTCTGGAAACGAACGAATTACTCGATGTTAAGGGGACACTCGTCTCTGCGCGGCGATTAAAGAACCTCTTCGAGAAAGGCGATATCGAACCCGACGCCTATCCCCGTTTAAGAGAGATCATCGCGATGCTTCCGCCCCCCCTTGGGCTTGTGGATGCGATCTCACGCACCATCTCGGAGAAGGGCGATGTGCTCGATTCCGCTTCGTCGAAATTGGCATCCATCCGTGTTGAGCGGCGTACTACCCACGCTAGACTGATGACCAAACTCCAGAAGATCATCAGCAACGATAAAAACGCGACCATGCTCCAGGAGCCGATCATTACCCAGCGCGATGGGCGCCAGGTCATCCCTTTGCAGGCGCAATTCAAAGGCAAGATCAAAGGCATTATCCACGATCAATCCTCTTCGGGCGCAACACTCTTCATTGAACCGATCAGCACTGTCGAGTTGAATAACCAGGCCCGCGAACTCCAACTCGCCGAACGCGACGAAGAACGCCGTGTGTTGGCAGAACTCTGCTCGCAAATCGGCGAACACGCTGATGTGATTTCCACAGGTGTCGAAGCTCTTGCGCAACTCGATCTGGCATTTGCAAAAGCCAAATATGCAGATGCGATAGAGGCGAGTGAGCCGCTTCTTTTCAATATAGGTAAGGGCGGGTCTGAGACCCGCCCCAACTCGCTTAAAATCACCCAAGCCCGCCACCCGCTACTTGACCCCGCTAGCGTCGTGCCCCTCGATATTTCCCTCGAACCCGAAACACGCGCGCTCGTCATCACAGGCCCCAACACCGGCGGAAAAACAGTCACGCTCAAAACCGTCGGATTGCTGGCACTCATGGCACAATCTGGGCTGCATATCCCGGCCGAATCTGGCTCGGAGCTGCCCTGCTTTGATTCTGTCCACGCCGATATTGGCGATGAGCAATCTATCGAGCAATCGCTTTCCACTTTTTCGGGGCATATCAAAAATATCAGCGGTATCCTGAAAAAAGCGGACGAGAAATCCCTCGTCATTTTCGACGAACTTGGCGCGGGCACAGATCCGCAAGAAGGTGCAGCCCTCGCACGCGCCATTCTCTCCGCGTTGCTTGAGCAGGGCGCGCTGTCGTTCGTCGCCACGCATTACCCCGAACTGAAAACATTTGCGCATACCACCCAGAAAGTGGTCAATGCCTCTTTGGAATTCAATCTGCATACCCTGCGACCGACCTATAAATTGACGATAGGCTTGCCGGGACGCTCAAACGCGCTGGCGATAGCCCAACGGCTAGGACTTCCCCAGAGCGTGCTCGTTGCAGCGAAAGGTGATATCGACCCGAACGACATCCGTGCCGACGACCTGCTCGACGACATCCACCGTCAACGCAAGGAAGCCTATAAAGATCGTCGCAAAGCCCAAAATGCGCGCGTAGAGGTACACCGTCTCAGGCGCGAACTGAACGAAAAATTGGAAAATGTCGAAGATGAGCGGCTCAAGATCCTGGATAAAGCTCGGGGCGAGGCAAAAACTCAACTCGAAGCGATGCAAGCCGAAATCCAGGAAATGCGCCGCAGGCTGCAAGAAGCCGAGCAACCGCTTGAGACCATCGAGGAAGTTGAAACGGAGATCAAAACCGTTGAGCAGAAAGTCCTGCAGCCCATCCGCAAGAAGAAGGCGAAACCAGTCATCAGTGAGCAGGTGTCAGTGCTTAGTGGCGACCCCGAGGTTGGCGATACTGTTTTGGTAAAAACCTTGGGCACGGACGGCAACGTGACCGCGATGGGCAAAGGCGAGGCTGAAGTTCAGGTGGGCGCGCTGCGGATGTGGGCGAAGTTGAAAGATTTGCGCCTTAAGAAAAAAGCGGTACGGGAAGAGAAAAAAGTTGTGAAAGAAACGCGTGTCTCAACCCCCAATATGGCTTTGCCCAAAATGGAATTGGATATGCGCGGCGAGCGCGCCGAGGATGCCCTCGATATACTTGAACGCTATATTGATCAAGCCTACGTAGGTGGGATGCCCTTCGTGCGCGTGATCCACGGCAAGGGGACGGGACGGCTGCGCGATGTGGTGCGCGAAGCCTTGCAGGCAAACCCCTATGTGAAGTCTTTTGAAGAGGGCAAGCCGAAGGAGGGCGGCGCAGGGGTGACGGTGGTCAAGTTTGCGGAGTAGTTTTATCTGTCACGGAGATTGCTTCACCCTTTGACAAGCTCAGGGTTTGCAATGACATGCTGAAGAGGTGTTGATCATGAGATTAGACGAAGGCATTGCACAAATTCAGGAAAAGATCAGCGCGGTAAGCGCCAGCGCGGAGATGAAGATCGTAAAAATGTCGGATGAGGAGGCGCGTATCAGTGTCTATGCTCCGGCTGGTGAAATGAACTCGATACAAGATGCGACCCTGATGCCGACCATCGAGTTGCTGAATAACGAGGGGTTGGATATTCAGGTCTTTGTTTATGAGAAGGAATTGTGAAGGATAGACCGTAGTGAGCAAAGTAATTTACTGAACAGATTGATGGACTCAAACATTGCACTATTTGCCGACTGTGAGCTAGGAATTTTTGCGAAATATTTTCGGGGCTAAATATGCTGAAGAAACAGCAAGCAGTAGTACCAAACTAAAAGTTACTCGAACAACCCACCATTCTGCTTCTAGATTTGGCGAGGGTGTAAGATTTCGTGTGTAAATGGGTTATCCTAATTGTTGAAAGGAAATC
>JABGQU010000085.1 GCA_018648605.1 Anaerolineae bacterium
CCTAATTTGATAGTCCAAAATAGCTCATGTAAATGGTAGTTTATTAGTGCTGCGCTTATCAACATTATCCTCAGGTATGATTAGTATTATGGTACAGTAAGGCTAGATGAACTATGTGCGTTTCTTGAATGATATTTGGAGGAGACATGGATCCAGTTAGTTTGATTATTTCTGCTTTAACCGCAGGCGCTGTGGCTGCTTTGCAAGAAACAGCCGGGACAGCAATCAAAGATGCTTATCAGGGTTTGGTTTCCTTGTTGCAGAAAAAAAACAGCAAGGATCCAAAGGCTAAGGCAGTTTTAGAGGGCCATGCCAAGGATCCAAATACATGGCAAAAGCCGTTGGAAAAGTCAATTCAAGAATCAGGGGCAGCGGAAGACAAGGAAATACTCCTGGCTGCTCAAAAATTAATTGAGTTGATGCAATCGCAAAAGTCATTGCCAAAGTACGATGTGAAAATTGAAGGTGATGTGCAAGGGTTTGTTCAAGGGGATAATGCTAAGGTTACGATGAATTTTAACAAACCTGAACGAAAAACAAAAAAGAAAAAGTAATTGAGAAGGGGGAGATGATGCTTCAAAAAGATAAACCTGAATCAAAGATTGAAATCAAGGATTTTCGCAGATTCGTTATTGGCGAGTTTAAAACTTAGCATGAAAAAGGGATCTGAGATTGACCCATACGCTGCGCGCCACTTAGTGGCTCATATTTCCCGTACGAAAAATACGCGTAAGCTATATGATTTGGTAATCAGCCAAGATTGGCGCCAAATTTCAAGTGGTTTTGACCCAAGTCTTCGCCTGATAAACGAAGATATTGAGTTAGCTTTCAGGGTTATTGAGGGGGCTGTTTTCAACCCATTAGATTCAGAAAAACCTAAATTACTCGAATTTCATCTGGCATCTCTCAGCGCGCTGGCTTGGCTTTCGGCACGACTGGGCCAGTCTGCTGGAACGCTGACACCAGGCATGCTTGAAGCTATAACTCGACTTGGTGATAGTGAACAAGCCCTGCGCCGCGCTTTGACAATTCCTGATATTATCAATCAGGCGAGATGTATGATCCAGATTGGCTTAGGAGCATTTGAGACAAATCAGCATGCTTTTGCCAATCAGGTTTGGGAACAAGCCTATAATTTTCTTGCTTACGCTCCTGCCGATTTTTTTAATTATGCTTTTGAAACCCAATCTCAATTTGTTTATGTCCTTGCCAAAACTGGAAAATTTCGGCGAGCTGCAAAACTTGCTCAGGAAATAGACGATAGCGTTCGACGCGGGGTCGATCTTGCAGAAGGCGTGGTCTCCACTACTCAGATCGCATTAGCAAAAGCATGGGCAAGTGTCGGGGGAGTTGAGAAATCTATACAAGCAGCACGCGAACCAGGGGATGTTGATAATCTATTATCTGGCATTTACGAAGCAGTGGGGGCTCAACAGGTTATTTATCAGAAAGTTTCCCCATTATTTTTGGAAACTGCACTAAGTTTACGTGCGGAATTATCCGGTTCCGAATCATTGAGAAAGCTGACTGAAATCCTTGCCCTATGCGGTCAAGTAGAGTCGGCTTTTGAGCTCATGCGGGAAGAAAACCTTGCCAATAAGGCCTGGATATTAAGGGCTGGACTCACTTATGCGCTTGCCAAAGGTGATGGGGAATTATTATCTATTTTTAGCCATCAAATTCTGGAAGAAATTTCGAAAAGCCCTGGATCAGTAGAGCGTCTCACGGAATATGCAGCATTAATTTTGGGAAGTCACCAAGACACAGCGGGGGGAGAACTTCAAATTCTATTACCTGGGCTTCGTGAGGATTTTGATCAGTGGCATCATCAACTCGATAGGGAAAGGCTTAGTCGTTGTGCACTGGCCTTCCTCTGGTTGGGAGATGAGACACGTGCGCAACAGGCTGTGTCACAAGCGCTCCAAATTGAACTTCCCGTAGATGACTGGGATGAAACTTACGCGTTGATTGGCTTTGCCCAGCGCTTTGGTAATGAGAGGGATGGCGATAGATTGGCAAGCATTTTATCGTGGAGTCGAAGCCGAACTGATGACTGGCAAAGGTCGGAAGTGGAGGTTGCAGTCGCAAAAGCAGCTTTACAGATGGGGGAGGATGCAATGGTTCAGGATGCCACCGAGAGTCTCTTTCAGACCGCATCTGATGCTCAGGTTGTTTCAAAGCACCCTAATTTATTGGGAGCACTTGCGGTTTGGTATGGGATAAAAAATAATGACCTTCAGCATCCCAAGGTGCGCGATTCGGTCAAGAAGGCTCTCGATTATTTAAAAAGTGATCCAGATGATGTTGATGCTATTGCTTATCTGGGATTGACTTTAGCAGAAAATGGTCTGGAGGATTGGGCCAGAAAAATGCTAACTCAGGCAATCCAGTTGCTACACAAGGAAAATGACCCCAATACAGTTGCGCGTGCAATCGGGACTATTGCCAACCTTGCGGCAATTTTAAAGGATAAGGATGCACTTGGTGAGTTACAGAAGATTTCTCTCGCGGGCGATGACGAGTGGCTCAATGCAGAGGGACTTTTCTGGGTCTCAGGCTGGTGGGCTGTACTGAATGAAGGAGAAAAGGCACGCCAACTCTTTATGCAGGCTCTTCAACTCGGGGCATGGGAAGGTATAGAAGAACAGAAAATCGAATTGGCTTGGGATGATCCAACCCAGGTTGATCAGCTTCTCTTGGCTGGTAAATATATTGGCTGGCCTTCAACAAAGGTTGCGGAATTATTTGCAGCACTCGCAATTTTGGTCGCTGACCCAAAAGAGTGGCATATTACTTTTGGAATAGATGTGTTGGAAACGATTCCAGAAGCCTATAGTGAGAAGCGTTCTTTGTGCCTTAAATTGCTGGCAGAGGCCGATGAAAAAACAAGAACTCAACCTCACGGGATCGTGCAGCTCACTGTAAAAGCTCTCCACCAAAGTAAATCCCGTCATACGGGCGAAGTTTGGGCGGTATTGCGATCCTGTGTACCTCACTTGTGCGCTCATCTGAACGAGAAATTATCCCTGCAAATATGGGATGAACTGGAAAAGGTTCGTCAATCTTTTTGATTGACTGGATGTCTGAAATCCTCTATTATTGATATGCCTTCTATAAAACTGTGAATCTGGGGAGGATCTTCTGATGAGCAATTCTCAATCCAAGTACGGTGCCGACCTCTCTAATTCTCAGGGGGTAGTTGTTGGCGAACACAACAAGATCTATCAATATTTTCAAACACCAGAAAATACCGGCATAGCCAGCAAACATATTGGTTTTCAGCCGTTGATCGCGGATAAAACGAATAATTTTGTTGGTCGAGAATTTGTTTTCGAAGCCCTAGATATGTTTTTACAGGAAAATGCGTCAGGCTACTATCTAATCCTTGGGGAACCAGGCATTGGCAAGACAGCAGTATTATCTCAATTAATTAAAACTCGCGGTTATCCACACCATTTCAATATTGCACCACAAAATATTCGCACGCCACACCAATTCTTGACCAATGCCTGCGCCCAACTTATCGCCCGATATGACCTCAAGCACAAGTTTATTCCTGAAGATGCGACTGAGGATAGCAATTTCTTACTGCAATGCCTGGAAGAGGCCACTGCCAATCCTGAAAATCATCCGGTCGTACTGGTCGTGGATGCCCTGGATGAATCCGAGCGAGACAATCTCCCTGTACGGGTAAATGCTTTGTACTTGCCTCCGACATTACCGGATGGGGCTTATATTGTGGTCACGTCTCGCCCACTTGATGATCAAAAATTAGAGGTTTCCAACCTGCACAGGCTTTTTCTTGAGCCGGATTCTGATGGCAATTTACTCGATATCAGGGCTTATATTGAAAGCTATTTGCATACAAGTGAGAGCTTGCAAGCTGAGATAAAAGATCAGGATATCAGCGAGGCGATTTTTACCGAGAATCTGACTAAATATAGCGAAGGAAATTTTATCTATCTGCGCTACGTGTTACCTGCAATAGCTGATGGAAAGTTTAAATTCAATCTGGAAGAAAGTCAGAATGGGAAGTTTGAAAAACTTCCTCTGGGCTTAGCCGCATATTATCGCGGGCATTGGAACGGTATGCAGATTGCTGAGCCAGAAGCCTTCGATGATCTATATGCCCCGATTGTGTGTATGTTGGCTGTGGTGCGCGAACCGGTGACAATTGATCAATTGCATAATTGGACTGGTAAGGAGCGTAAATATATCCGGCGAGCTATTGCCCAATGGAGGGAATTCCTGGAAGAAAGCCAGGCCGAAACAGATGAGAAATATCGTGTTTATCACACCAGCTTTCAGGACTTTTTGGGCAAGATGGTCGATCTGAAAAGCTTTGATGAGATCATTGCGCGTTATTACTTGGGGAGTCTGGGGATGGAATGAGCGCCATCAACTCGTACGTAAAACTTGACGAGTACGGATTACGACATATGGGGGAACACCTCTATCGCTTGGGACCAGAATATTATTCGCGACTGTACGAACTTACCATATCGCGTGGTTGGCATGATGCCCAAAGGGAATTTGACTCCAGTTTCCAGACCTATTCAGGCAGTCTAGATTGGGCTTTCAAGGCTGCTGAAAGCGATCAAAAGGGCTTGGCTATTTTGCCGGTCATCAGTCTATTGCAGGCGACCATCCGCTCATATGCCGGGAATATTCCACATGAAGCTGTTATCTTACTTTCTCAGCTTGAAAATTACCAACAGGCACAGGCATATGCCGAAGTGCAGGCTGAAGCACTTGCCAAATGTGAAAGGCTGACCAAACTAGCCGTATCCGCCTGGAAAGAAAAGAAAATAGATCAAGCTCAAAAAGTCTTGAAACAGGCTGAGGCCATAGCACTGTCCGACCCAAACCTGCGAACCAGGGCCCAAGCGCTGGGATTAGTGGCTGGAAGCGCCCATCAGATCGACTATCTGGCTATTTACGAGATGGATATCCAGTTTTTGAAGGAAATATTGGCTTCACAAGTTTGGCCATTTGCTCAAGCCTTGCGTAAGTACGATCTCCTCAATCAGCCAGATTACATCTTGGCTGTTTTGGAATGGGATCGTACGAATAAAATGAGGCTCCTAGGAATAGGAGGGTGGTTGCATGATGAATCCTTGCCAACAATTGCCGGTGTTGCCGCTGCAAAGAAGGATCGCCCTCTGCTCGATAAGATTATAGCCCAACATAAATTTTCCATTTCAATCTCCAATGATCTGGCTTCTGCTATGACCAAGGAAGGTTGTTTAGAAGCAGCTATGGAGATTATATTTGCACAACATCAACGCGGATTAGATACGCTTATCATTCGAGAGTCAATGGCACGGGCAGCAGGAGAGGTGGGTGATATTGATACCATTGAGTACATTGCTCAGATAACGCTATCTCCTCCCGAAGATGAAAAAATGCGGGTCGCAAATGAGCGAGATCTGGATGAGCGTGTCGATGAGTTGAAGGATTGGTTTGCAATAAAGGCAGAGAGTGCATTGAAACGCGCAGGCGGAGGTGTTTTGGGGATAAGCTGGGAGCGAATGGTGATCATGCTGGCTGGGGTGGAAGGGTTGCTTGAGCATCACCCTGATAAAGGCCGCATCCTATGGGATCGCCTGGAGAGTGAGAGCAATCGGGTTGGAAAAGCGGTTGCACGCGAGGTAAAAAGCCTGCTTTTCACTGATTCTGGTTCTCCGCACACAAAGGGAGATCGCTCTCCCCGATTGTTGCCGATGCTCTTAAATGCAGGCTCGCGGGTGGCTGGCTGGAAATTTTGGGATATGGAAGGTACTGGTACAGATGAGATGCTTGCTGAGCTCGTCGAGATTAAGGTACAAGCCGGCGATATTCAGGGTGCTTTGTCGGAATTAGAAAGAATCACAGACCCCAGCAACTGTAATGAAGCCCTTTTATCTCTTGTAAAGGGAACTTGCCAGCTAGGACAGTTTGAAGAGGCTTGCAATCTGGTAAAGAAAATAAAATCTCCAGGCCCTCGCAAAATTGCCTTGGAAGAGATCACCAAATCATTAGTTGTGGCTGATCCGGAGCAGGCACGCACCATTATCCCTCGCATTTTTTCCTTGGCTCACTATATTGCCGAGGAAGAACAAATCAATCATTGCGTGCAGTATGCAGCACTAGTCCGATCTTTCTCTGAAGACTGGGACGTAACCGATACAATCAATTGGATGCAAAAGGTTGGATTAGAGCTCAACCTATCAGCACTAGTAAGTTTGAGTCAGGCTGCCGCGAAACAAAAAGATATTCGAAGTGCAAAAAGAATCTTTACAGAAATTGAAAGTCGATTATCTTTCCTACAGCAGAAAAACATCTTACCTACCAGATTTACCACAACCTTTTTGCAGGGGGCGAGTTCGCAAATCCAACCAGTAGATCAACTGGCAGAGATTGTGGAGTGTTGGAGCACTATAGTAGAGGAACCAAATTCTCCGTGGCTTGAACTTGCCCGACGCGTATATGCATTGACAAGGGCATGGGTAGATAAAAACAAAATGGCACAAATGTGGTCCTGGCCGGCCTTGGCTCGAGCAGCTTGCAACCTCAAAGATCGGGATGTATTGTTGACAATGTTCAAGCAAATGCGCAAGGTTGCTGGCCCAGGTAATATAGCTGTAGATCGAGCGCTCGCCAAGATCGCTGTCGGCCTGACCAGAACTGGAGACTATCTCAAGCCTGGTAATAGTATTTACCCTCCTGCAGTAGAAGCAATCCATTGGAAATATTTCAAAGCCCAAGCTCTAGCCGAAATGTCCGAGATTGTTCGCATGACATTACCGCGAGATGGACTTTTTGGCAAAGGGCTTAGAAGTGATGAGATCGATATCCGAGCGAATGCTCTGCTTCATCAGAGCAAAGTGCTGTTGGGGTTACATAACAGGCAAATATTTACTCCCAAGTTCAAATCCATTCCGATAATTAAAGCGATGCCTTCTAGCTTATCAACAACCATGAATACTCCCCCTAGAGAAGTAGCGGTAGAAACACTTAGTAAAATTGCCAACATTTATTCTAGCCGAGACATGATAGAAGAAACGAAACAAATCCCCACATTGGTTGGCGACCGTGATCGGCCGCAAATCTCTCTAATAGTAATACACGCGCTAACTAATAATGGAATGGAGAGGGAGGCACAAGATTTACTAAAGGAATGCAAATCCCGTACGGAACTATTTTTGGGAGGGCTTAGTCTAACGAAACACAACTCTCCACAGACTACAAAAGCTCTGAGCTTAGTCGCATCCATATTTTGTGAAATTCTTGAAAACCCTAAAACGCTAAAAATCTGCATCAATTCCTTGCAAAAATTTCAACCAATGCTCAAAGAACACTTCATCCGTGAGTGTTTACGCGGGGGAAGGCAACTCAACAGGAAAGAAGGCCTACTCGTAGTTTGCGCTCTTGCTCCTCTGTTGGCCTCATTGGTAGGAATACCTACCTGGCAGAAGTGTGTGGAAAAAATCGTAGAAACAGAGACATGGTGATAATGCACAAAAGAGTATTGCTTGTGATTGGTAAACTAAGGCGGGCATTGCCTTACTGCCAAGTTGTTGCTGCCAATAACAACGTTCTCGTATGATTGATGCTGTCCTTAGTATAGTGAGAGTATCGTTGTTTTAACCATATAATTCAGCTCAAAATAGCTTATGTAAATGCAAATTTCCTATTTCAACAGAATTTTCTCAAAACCAAATAAAACGATAAGATAGCAGGGGTAGGTCTCGAATCTGCGACCTCTGGGTTATGAGTTTCCGGCCTTGTGGAAGCCATTTTACAAAGCACAACTTCTCTGACGCACTTTTAACTCGTCATCTATCTTAATGGAGGTAAATTACCTCGCTAAAAGGGTAGTAGCAATCTTGGCAACGATCAAGGCAACTTAGATGCTTCTACACAGACCGATCACTCCATTAGTGTTTTGAAGACTGTTCTTTTTTCTTTGCCAGAAGTTGCCGTATCCGCGCATGGCGCTCACGGGTGAGTGGGTAAAACCATGCCATCAGGATGGCGCCGATCAACATCAACGCACCGACAGGGCCAATGAGAACGCGCATTGCCATCAACGCAGAAGGAAGCTGGGTAAACTGTGTCACTCCCTCCGGTGGAGATTGGTAACCAAACCATCCCAAAACCTGCAAACCCAAAAAGATGGCGACTGCGCCGGTCAGTTTACGGATAAAATTCTTGACCCCATAGTAAATTCCCTCCTGGCGACGCCCTGTACGAAGTTCATCCCACTCGATCACGTCAGGGAAAATAGAATCAGGAAGAACGTGCGCGGTGGAGACTGAAAGCCCAGCTAGCACCGATAAAACCAGCATGATTGTTATTTGTCCGGGTTGAATAAAAAAAATGACCATTAAAACGACCGTCCAAAAACTCATCCCGATCATGTAAGCCTGCCGCTTGCCCAATTTGCGAGCGAGCCATACCCAAAATGGAAGTACGAGCACAGAGGTGACCAGCAAAAACGCGAAGACTGCTGATTCAAGAGGCAACCCCAGTGACTTAGCGAGCAAATTACCTCCTGCGATCCAGTAAGTCAGATAAAAGGGGAGTACGAGCGCCACAAGGTCGAAAGTGATCCAGTTGAGTGCATAAATGCCGGTTGCAAAACGGAAAGGGACATTTTGCCACGTGGTCCGGATGACATCGGCAAAGGGCGTATGCTGTTCCTGCTCGATCTCTTCCTCGCTTCGTTCTCGCTCTTTGATGGTAAAGAAAATTAACAAAATCGGAATAATCGCCAGCCCGCCAAATAGCGCGGAGACGATCTGGTAGCCTTGTTGTTGAGTTGCTCCGGAGGCCAGTACCATGTCTACAATTACAGGGGCAGCAACTGCGGTGATCAATGAAGCAAGAAGATTGAAAAACATGCGATAACCCGTAAGTGAGGTGCGCTCATCATAATCAAGGGTAATTTCGGGCGTTAGTGCGTAAAGCGGCACAAAGATGAAGGTCTGAAGCGTATCGCTGAGCATATACGCCAGAGAGACTGTAATAGCCAAGGCTATTTGGTTTTGCCAGGGAGGCGCCCACCACAAGAGGGTAAATGCCAGTCCGTAGGGAATGGCAAACCAGAGCAAAAAGGGGCGTCGTCGTCCCCAGCGCGATTTTAGGCGGTCGCTAAGCATCCCGACAAGCGGATCGTTGATGGCGTCCCAGATGACGCCGAGGAGCGCAGCAACCGATGCGAGTCTTGCATCAAGACCGACAACATCAGTCAGAAAGATCGCGTAGAAAATCTGACGGAGCGTGCCAAAACTGGCAATGCTCCAATCGCCTGAGCCAAAGATGACTTTTTTCCAAAGTGGAATACGTTCATTTGTTGAGAGAGTGATTGCTTCAGACATGATGACTCCTTTGATGCGGGGGGATGGGAAAGCGCGTTTACTCTTCTCTTGTCAATCCGTCTAACAAATCTAACACCAACTCTTTTAAATCTCCTCGATTGGGGAGCGTGCCAATTAATCCGTACATGGGCGCCATGCGCTGGGGTAAACCGCCTCCGCCGCCCAAAAGGGCAGAGAATTTCTCCATGATCGACGTCACCCAGGTTTCAGGCAAGATACGTACGAGAAAATCGGTGATTGAAATCACCCATCGAGAAGCTACTTTGCGAAATGATGGGCGACGCACCACATCGACCGACTCGGTCAAAGCGGCAAGGAATTCATCCACAACATCAGCGTGCATATAATTAACGGTCATATGTAAGCTAGCTGGGAAATGCTGCCGATCCAGATGCCAGCCGCGTTCGTGGAGTTCATCGGCAACCTCGTAGATCTCAATAGATGGATTATCGGAGGCAATCGCGAAAACACTCATCTCTGGCTTGCCGAGGGTTTTTATGCCCGAAATGGCATTGATGCCTGCCTGTATTTTTTGCGCAGTACGCATGACTATCTCTGTAATTTCGAGGTATCCCTCCTCTCCGAGATAGTTCAAAATCGCCCACGCTGCCGCGATTGGGCCAGCGGGGCGGGTTCCTGCAATGGTCGGTGATGGGTAAATTCCGCCCGACCAATCGGTGGAAACGAACATCTGGTAACGACGAATTTCTGGCGTCCGGTATAAAACAACCGATGCACCTTTTGCCGCATACGCATATTTATGCAGATCCGCAGACATGGATGTTACGCCCGGCACACTAAAGTCAAAATCAGGGATTGGGTAGCCCAGTTTCTTGACAAAGGGGAGCATAAAACCACCCACGCAGGAGTCGGTATGGAAGAGTATCCCTTTTTCTTGGGCGATGGCTGCCAACTCGCGAATAGGATCAATAACGCCGTGTGGGTAGGCAGGTGCAGAGCCAACCATCAGGATCGTATTTTGCGTCACAGCGGCGCGCATCGCATCTACGTCGGCACGAAAATCGTCGCCGACGGGCACAAAAACAGTTTTGATGCCAAAATAATGTGCTGCCTTTTCGAAGGCAGGATGTCCGCTTCGGGGAAGGACGATTTCGGGGGTGGTTGCTAGTGGAAGGTGATCCCTTGCCCAATCACGGGCGGTTTTGACCGCGCAGAGAATGGAATCCGTCCCACCGGATGTCATATTTCCCGTGACCTTTTCATCGCCGTGCAAGAGCGAAGCGGTCATTGAGACTACTTCGGTTTCAAATTTTCGCAAGCTGGGAAAGGCGGTCGGATTCAGACCATTTTCAGAGAAAAACATCATGAAAGCGTCTTTCAAAAGGGAATCGATTTCTTCGTTGATGTGGTAGATCAGGCCAAACGCCCTCCCTTTTTCCCACTTTACATCCTGATCGCGCGCGACACGCATGCTTTTCAAAACTTCTTTTTTGGAATTTCGTTTTTTGGGGAATCGAGTCATCACAATTCATCCTTTGGCAATTTATGTTTTCAAGCAGCCTTTGCCTTGCTTATACTCCGATACCCCGCTCTTGAATATTATTTGTGATTATACAATACGCCTTATTATTTTCAACAGCAATTACTTAAGTTGGGACAAAAGATCGGATATATTTTCCATCAACTAATTCAGCGAAGATTTTGAGAACAGACAAAAAGCATGTAAAAACTAAAAGACATATCCGAGCTAAAACACTTGTTTCAAGACCCTACCCAAAAAAACTACTTCGAAAAGAATAAATAGCTTATGTAAATCCTAATTTGTTTCGATCAGCAGGTCGTAAATAGCTCATATAAATGACCGAACTCGTCAGGCTCATAACCTGGAGGCCGAAGGTTCGAGTCCTTCCCCCGTTACGAAAAAAGACACCTAAGAGGTGTCTTTTTTGCTTACATCTAAGCGAATTCAGCAGCTAAACCTACGAACTCCGGGTCACAGACTACTGAGGTATGGAAGGGTTTGTAACCCTAGAGTCGTAGGTATGAATCTCGTCTCCAAAATAGGATGCGAAAAAGCACCTCCTTCAACCCGAAGCTGGTGCTTTTAAACCAAGGAAAACATCTAAAAAGTGTCTCTCAGCAAATACTACTTTTTCCCAAAATGCTTTGACATCGCACACTTTGATGCACGTTTTATCGGCGGTGAAAAGTCTCAGTCATTTAGGCTAATTTTCATAGCGTTGCTATCTCGATATATGGCAACCGACCGTCTAGTTTTTGCCCTAGCCCGTCATTTTTACTTTCCCAAGAACCCAGATACAACTGGCTGTGATATTTAATATGAGGGTATTTGCGCGCCACAGCCAGTAGAGGATCAACAGTAGTTAGTCCCAGCATCAAATAAGCGTAACTCCGTTCGGCTGCCAAGTTATAGATCGCTCGCAGAAGCGCGGCGAATACATCGGCATCATCATTGGCAATACAGATGAAGCTGGCATAGGCGGAGTGAATGTGCTCCCCCAGGTTGGGCAGGGGCTGCGCTCTCAGCAAACGAGCACCCAGATTGTAAAATGGTTTCACCAACTGCAATGAGCGGTCGTATTCTTGTACGATGGATTGTTTGTACCCGCTCTGATCCCACAAACCGAGTACCCCAACAATTGCACCATCCCTGCGAGCAACGATGAAATCGCGAGTGTCGAAATCACGGGTAATCTCCCCCTTGGTGAAATCGGCCGCTGAATAAACGGGGAAGAATTGCCGTTGAGGACCGTGTTCCTGCAGAAAAGTGACTATCTCCGGTAGGGTTTTGAGGGAGCCGCGTTCGATTTTCCCATCAAAAGGGAGTGCTTTCATCGGGTTGCGCAGGATGATTCCCAAGGTGTAGATGCGGGCGATCTCTCGGGCTGAGGGAAAATTCCGGCGGCGACGCTCCACTAAAATTCCGCGTGAGATTCGGTTTTCAGCGGAGATCACACCCAAATAGGTTGGGGTGCGCCCGTCGGCGTGTAATTCCTGGAAGAAGCTTAATCCCCGATGGAGCAACCACAGGCTACGATATTTTTCTGCGATCCTGATCTGTCCCACATATCCCAAATCCTGAGGAATTCCATTGATGAAGTGTGAGCGTACAGCCCGGCAGAGCACGCCAGCAATCTCTTGGCTGGCGGTGTGCCGAAAAATGATGGTCTGCCAGAAGGGCCCCATGGTGGAACAACCCGCAAAATAGTTCGTCTCACGCTCAAATGCGACTGTGATGCGCCCCGGCATGGGGGTCTCCGCGAGTAGTTTGCGCAGGGCAGGATCATCGGAGGGTTGTGCAAGCTCAAAACTGAATTTCATGGTTCACTCCAGCCCTAGGTACATGCCGTGCTTTTTGAAGCTCTCCTGACGGAACAAGCGGCTGTACATGGCATAAATAGCAAAACGATAGAGCGAACGCAAATTGGTGCGCGGCTCGAGCGCCCGCCAAATGATATTCTTGACGCTGTTGAATTCTTTGCGACAATGGAACCCCAGCTCAGTAAGCTCATCGGCACTCATCCTGGCAGGGCGGAAGGCGGCGTAGTTGAAACGATATTCCGGATGCAGCCACCACTGACCATCATAGAGCAGGCGGTCTTCGGTCTGCAAACGCTGGTAAAGGGGTGTGCCGGGGTAAGGCATCAGCACATTGAAAGCTGCAAAGGTGAAGCGATTTTTTAGAGAAAAATCCAGCAATCTATGAATCGATTCGGGGGTGTCGTGGTCATGGCCAATGGTGAAGGCTGCCCAAGTTTGCAATCCATGATGGTGCAGGATTTCGATCTCTTCTGCGTAATGGTCTGTGCCTCCGCTCAGGTTGGGCACTTTGCCCATTTCGGCCAGGTTGTGAGCATCGATGGACTCAAAACCGATCACGTTCCCCAGACAGCCGCTGGCAACCATCAGTTCCATCAACTCGGGGTCGCTGGTCATATCAATACTGGCTTGTGAAACCCAGCGGATTTTGAGTGGGATCAGGGCGCGGAACAGGGCTTTTGCAGCCTCGTGGTTTGCTAGCAAATTATCGTCGACAAAGAAAATGTGGCGTCGGGATTGAGTCTGGATTTCATGGACAACTTCATCTATAGCCCGACAGTGGTGTTGTTGATCAAAATAGGCACTGACGGCGCAGAACTCACAGGCAAAGCGGCAGCCGCGACTGAACTGCATCAGGCTGAGGGGGAGATATTTTTTGCCTGAAAAAATCTCGCGACGAGTCAGCAAGCCTGGTTGGGGGACACCGCCCATAGCGCGGTAAACTGGCTGCAAATCCTCAATCTGAGCATCGGCGATCACTTGTGCCCACAGAAACTCCGCGTCACCGGTATAAATGGAGTCGGCGTGTTGAGCAGCTTCTTCGGGCAACAGGGTAACGTGGATGCCCCCCAGGATAACGGGTACACCGCGCGCCCGGAATTCGGCGCTGATCTCATAGGCCCGTCGGGCGGTAAAAACTTCCACACTGATAGCGACCAGGTCAGTGGGCTCATCAAAGGGGATGCTTTCCTGACGGTCGTCATACATTACAACTTCAACATCTGGTGGAGTCAGGGCAGCCAAAATGCCAAGAGCCAGCGGCTCCATGCGCGCTTCATCAACGAAGAGCTTGTGTTCCAGACGGCCGATATTAGGACGGATGAGGGTGAGTTTCATGGTGAAGTCGAGTAAAGAGAGTTTGGATGTTTTCTCTTTAGCAATTACCCGCCTATTGATACCAGGGAGCCGATTCCCATCAGGATGAGCAAAAACAGGACAAGAGCCAGCATTGCCGGGCTTCCCCAGGGACCAAGCGTCCACCCCGGGTCTTTAACGCCCCCCTTTTGACGTGCTTTTTGATACATCGGAATCGTGATGAGTGCTACGACGATTGCTGTAGCACCGGCAGCCAGACGCAACCATTCGAGAAATTGCCAGACACCGACCCAAAGAATCATAAGCGATGGAAGCGTAGCCAGCAACCAGGCCGGCTTTGTTGATAGCCCGATCCTTTCTTGAATAATATCAGCAAGCGCGAGCGAGACAGACCAGTAACTTGTCACAAAGGCAAACAGGACCAGTGCTGAACCAACAATCCCTACCCATGAACCCATTTGTTCAGTAATCCCAATAATCGCGATTTGTGTTACTTCTGTTGAAACACCCAAAGCAACCAAAGCAATAGTGGCGGTGAGTGCTCCATTAATCCCGAGACCGGTTAAGATCGCTCGTACAGCACCGCGACGATCTTGACCGAGTCCTTTCACAACTTGGGGTACGCTGTAGAATGTCCACAACGCGTACATCACCATCCCATAAAGCGCCAACCACTGTGTTGCAGAACCTGATGCCCTAAAAGGAACGTGAGGCTGCAATGGGATCGCACCCAGAACAATTATGGTCACAAGGGTAACTAGAACAACAACCCCAATTTTCTCAGCAATCCCAACTGCTTTGAGTCCAAAGAAGACCACACTCGCTGAAATTATATAGACAGTGAACTCAGCTATGCGTTGATCTATGCCCGTAAGGTTTGCCACAATTTCTCCAGCACCGGATACATATGCAGCAAGGTTGGCCAGAAAGGCAACACTTAGGAAAGTGAATATTATCCACAAAAGCCATTTTCCAAATCGCCCCCGTAATACATAGATATGTATCAATTCCACAATTTGGAGATCCTGCCCTGTGCGAAATAATATTTCAGCAAGCATTAGGTGCACAATGGAACTTGCAGCCCATGCGATGGGCAAAATTACAGCAAGGCCAATAATGCCGACACTCTCAGCAAGGAATGGAACAGCCATTATCCCAGCTCCCACTCCTGCCCCAACCATAAGCGATGTCGCTTCCCATTGAGTAAGTTGACTATTTTTCACATTTTTCACCAGTTGCCTTTGGCTTATTCAGATACGGCTCAACGATGAATATCATCTTACACGATTTTTGGGTATCGAACTGAATTTTTCATGATAGAGATTTAATATTTGCACTGAGATATACGTAACATTAACGTTACTTGACGATTCTTTAGAATTCAATTAGATTCTTGAAAAGGTAACCCTGTTTAGCCATATTTTCCCCTAAAAACAGGTCAAAAGTGGTTCGGAGCAGGTCCGCTAGGGGCTACTAAGAAGCACCTTTTTAGGTGTTTTTTTTTGGGAATGAAATCACAATTGTTTCGAGATTTCATTGGTCAAAACAGCTGATGTAAATCCAAATTCATAACCAGAAACATATTCAGTCTTTATAGACTATGTAGA
>JABGQU010000086.1 GCA_018648605.1 Anaerolineae bacterium
TAGTAAATTTAATTCCATATAGATTTCTAATCTAAAGGAGTAAAAGATGCCCGCAGGCCCGCCCCAACAAATTACCCCGCAATCGCTAAATGATTATCTCGAGGTCATGAGTAAATCTGTATTTCAATCCGGGATGTCGTGGAAAGTGGTTGAAGCTAAATGGCCGAGTACGAAAGAAGCCTTTCATGGTTTTGACATCGAAACTGTCGCCAACTTTCATGAAAAGGATTTAGATGACTTGACGAATGATAAACGTGTCATCCGTCATTATCGTAAGCTTTCAGCTGTTATAGCAAATGCGAAAAAGATCCTTGAACTCGATGGGGAATTTGGCTCATTCCAGAAATATCTCCGCGCTCACGGGGATTTCGATGCTACCCTTAAAGCGATCCGTAAAGATTTCAAATATATGGGTCCCTCTGGAATTTATGTCTTTTTGTATGTGATCGGCGAAGATGTGATCCCACACGAGCAATTTGAAGAAGAATATCGAAAGAAGTAGAAAATGATGAAGCGCGTGGTGTTTTTTTTAGTGGCGATCCTTTCTTTGCTGTCTGCCTGCTCTTTTAATGGAAGCACGCCTACCCCAAGCGCGACCGCCACGACTTCGTATACACCTTCCCCCTCCATCACTCCATCTCCAACTGCAACATCCACGGCGACGCCTATCCCCACAGCTACCCCGAATCCGCATCCACTTTCGATTGAAAGGATGCGCGCGGATTCATATCCCGGCAGCGAGATCGTGATCGAGGAGGAACTAACGCCGGGCAGTAATTACAGCCGTTATTATGCTTCGTATCAGTCGGAGGGATTGACCATCTATGGGCTGTTGACGGTGCCGAATGGTGAGAAACCCGCTACGGGCTGGCCCGTTATCGTTTTTAATCATGGCTATATTCCCCCAGATGTGTATAAAACGACGGAGCGTTATGTGGCGTATGTGGATATGCTGGCGCGGAACGGCTATATTGTCTTTCGCACCGATTATCGTGGACACGACCGTTCAGAGGGCGAGGCTCGCGGCCCCTACGGCAACCCCGACTACACCATCGATGTGCTGAATGCGGTGGCGGCGATCAAGCAATTCCCCGACGCGAACCCCGAACGGATCGGGATGTGGGGGCATAGCATGGGCGGCTATATCACGCTGCGGAGCATGGTCGTCTCACCCGATATCAAGGCGGGCGTGATCTGGGCTGGTGTGGTGGTCTCGTACCCCGACCTGTTGACAAAATGGCGACGCGGTGACGGGGCATCTCCCATCCCAACGCCACGACCGGGCTCATGGCGGCTGACAATTTTTGACACCTATGGCAGCTTTGAAGAAAATCCCGAATTTTGGAGCGCGATCTCGTCGAACTCCTATGTCGCGGATATTTCGGGGCCAATCCAATTGCATCACGGATCAGCCGATAAGGATGTGCCGCTGGAATTTTCGGAGATTCTCTTTTATGAGTTACTGGAAGCCGAGCAGTTCGTGGAGTTGTATAAGTACGAGGGCGATAATCACAATATCTCTAATAATTTCAATCTGGCAATGGAGCGGACGATCGAGTTTTTTGATCGGTATTTGAAGTGAAAGAAGTCCTTGAATTACAGAGACTTTTTTTATGTATCTAAACTCTATTCTATGTAGGGGTTCAATACCCCGCTGCTTGCGGCGCGAGCATATCCTGAAATTCTTTTGTAGTGACGGCTTTAGCCGTTCAGAGCGACTAACGTCGCTACTACGAGGTGTTTTTAGGATAGACAGGCACCCCGTTCGCTTGCAGCGGGGCAGTTCATTTTTTACCGATCTTGATCTTATAAGGATAGTATTGGTCGCCAGAAAAATTCTCGGGGACAGCGGCAATCACGATATATATCAGTTCGTCTGTCTGATCTGTTTGAAATTCAAATGAGCCGCTCAAACCATCTATTAGTGGGATCGAATGAAATGTGAAGGCATCGCCATTTTTGACGACAACACGCGCTTCAAAAAAAGCATAGCTGGTTTCGGAAGAGTTGACAACATCTCCTTCAAATTCCACAAGCCAGGTTGCGGATTCGTTGGCATCCACTTGGAGGATGTTATAGGCCCAATCGCGCGGGAGCAAGTTTGGGTCAGGTGTGTACCATTCTCCATCCGTTCCTGTAGCGGGGAAAATAGCAGCGTAGGGGAAAATATCGTCAGGGTCGGCGTATTCGTTTAAATTATAGATCATGCGATCGTATTGCAGGCGCGATATATAGTCGAAATCTGCAGCATTGTGCGCTGCCCAATTGCCAAAATATTCTTGATAATTTTCAATATGTCGATAGAGATATTCTTGAGGTCGATAGAAGCTATTTACGTAAAAGCCGCGTCCGAAGGTGCTGGCAGCTACGCCTTCAACCTCGCTCAAATAATAGAGGAGGCTGCTCAGCCCGTATTGCCGCACGCTGCGTTGCCAATTATCGGGAGTCTCGGGTTCGGGATTCCACCAGCTTCGCCAGAGTTTTTGATGCGGGAGTGCATAGATGGAGCCAGTTTCAAGAAATGCTTCTACATCATCTGGATTCTTCTGGGCTGCATACCAACTCGCAGAGGCTTCGATATACCAGCCTTTATCGTTAGAATAATCAAACCCCGGAGAATTTGAATCATATTGAAAGATATGAAATCCTTCGTGATGAAGGTTTATGGTGTTTAGGTGATAGCCTATGGGAAGTGTTAGAAAGGGCATGCTGTATGTATCTGTGCCTTGCCCATTTGCCCAACCATCGGGATAATTATCTTTGCCTGCTTCGGAGGTGTGGAGGTAAATATTATAATAATAGCCTTCGCCGGGATTGGGTGGGTCTGCCAGACCTGTTAGATAAGATCCTTCACGGACCTTCTCTAGCACATTGATAATTTCAAGGGCGTCGTTGTACAGGTCGTAGCTTTTATCCCACCAAACGGCGTATATCTCTCCGCCTGTGACAACATCATTTTCTTCGATATTCCCGAATTCTGTGCGTAGCTGAAGATCAGCATAGATAGGAAGAGGGCGGGCTGTAGGCGTGGCAATTATCTCTACAGGGGTTGGGGATGGCTCTAGCACGGGCGTATTTGTGGAAGGAATATTTGTTGGAATACTCGTTTCACTTGGGACAGTGGATATAACCGGAGTGGCACCCCCGTTTGTGTTTTGTGTTGGCAAATTACAGGCATTTAGCCCAACGACCAAAAATATCAGAAGATATTTATACATTTTCATATTATGTGTTCCTCATTGGCGAAAAGAAATAATGGAGCATTTATATCATAATTGTATGAAATTCCACTTCCCTGCCACATAAGAAATAATCCCGTATAATCCTCTTTGCAGATTTTTCAACGCGAATTGCGCGAATGGGCAAATAACGCGAATTTTAAAAACAAAGTCCGTTTTAGCGGGGTTGAGCTTTGAACGTGGACGTTCACATCCATGTGGTCATCACAAATTGCGGCCCACGTTGGGAATTTACCCCTATAATCCCCAAACTACAAAGCCAAAGCTACCTAAAGTTTTTTTTCAGTGAGAAGTGTGGCTCAGAAGCAGAAAACATATTGTATAATGCTTCTATTGATAAAGAATGCAAAGATAGCGATAAAAGGTGAAACATGTTGAGTAAAGATGAAAAAGCCGTTATAAAAGCTTTTGGCGATAAAGATACTACTTATCTCAGTAGAGAAGCACTTCAAACGGCTAGTGGGCTAGGCAATATACGGTTTTTAGAAACACTTAAAACTCTCGCTCAAAAGGGAAATGTATCCGGGGATTCTTATTCCAATAGTGTTGACTTCAGTACAATTGATTTAACGACCATCCTTGGAACGAATATTGAATTTTCTAGCAATATATCTCTTACGGATAAAGGAAAAAAAATTCTTTGGGAAAATGGATGGGTGAAGTAACTTTTTCTAAAAAATAAGCATATAGAGAAAAAACAGACCTGCTATCAATAGGTCTGTTTTTTTCTTTTATCTACCTCACGATATTCTGCAAAACAGTATGCAATATCCCCCCCTATTCCGATAATACTCAACTTCAACTTTGGTATTCAGCAACGCTTTCGCCATAAACTCTTCTTTGAGCCATCAGCGATGACGCCGTCACGGTCACATCGCTCAAGGGACCCATATTGTGGAGATTCAGTTATGGGAGAAATAGCAAAAGAGATAGTTGTATTTTGCAATTGAAAACTTGTATAATCAAATAAACTTGTCTGATTTTTTTCAAAAAGGAGTAAGAAATGGGCGAAAAAGTGATCGTGAAGTACGAAAATAATGAACCAGTCTATGCAGATATTTCTGCAATTTCATCAGAACGCAGCGATCCGCGCGAAATGACAACGATGGCAACATCCCCTAATGATAACAGTGTCAATGGCTGTGTGGCGGGACCATATTGCGCAGCTTGTCGATGGACAACAGGCTACCACCCTTGCCCTAGGGGAGAACAATATTGTCGTAAGCCAAGATATCAGAGGTGCCCATAATTTAATTTCTTAATTTTTATCTAAAAGAAGAAGTCCTCCGAGATTAAAATCTCGGAGGACTTTTATGCATAAAAGATTCCCGAATTCTTTAAGAATTCGGGAATCTGGTTATTTAGCACACCATATTCCTCAACACCGTAAATTGCACCATGCATCGAGAATTTAATCCCGTATAATCCCCTTTGCAGATATTAGAAGGAGTTTGATGATGGAAAAGCCCTTTGTCCCCGCTGATTTTGAAGTCCTGGAGCAAGTTGAAACCACGGATTTTATTCTCAGGAAATTGACCACCAAAGATGTAGAACAGGATTATGAAGCGGTCATGTCGAGCAAGGAAAGTTTACGTCAGATCTTTGCCAAAGATGATGATTGGCCCGCCGATGATATGACTCTGGAAGCCAACCATGAAGATCTCGAATATCATGAAACTGAATTCAATGAGCGGAAAAGTTTTGCCTATACCATGCGCAATGTGGATGATAGCCGCTGTATTGGATGCGTCTATATTTACCCTTGGTTTCGTGGTGGAGCCGATGCGGTCATCTATTATTGGGTGATCGACAGCGAGAAAGCCAAAGGCCTCGACGAAAAAGTCGGCAGCTTTCTGCGTGATTGGATTGAGCAAGTCTGGCCGATCGAGACCCCTGTTTACCCGGGCAGAGGGTTGACTTGGGAAGAATGGGAAGCCTTCAAAGAAAAGAATCGAAAAGAAAGCGAATAAAGCGAAGCCCCTGAAATTTAGTTTTTTCATGCTAAAATACGACTTACTTGCATTGTTCCAGAGGAGGAAATATGAAAACCCTTTCAAAGATACTCTTTCTTATCATTCTCACAACACTTGTTCTCGCTGGTTGTAGTGGTCGGGTTCCTAATATCCCTTTTCTCAATTCTCCTACGCCAACGGTGACAAACACACCCACACCGACGAATACATTGACACCCTCGCTAACACCGACTTTTACGCCAACAATCACTTTCACGCCAACGCCAGCTGTTCCAATTTCGTGTTCTGACCAAAATGAGATAAAAAAAATAGTTGATAAGTTCCTGAAAAAAAATGGATACGAAAGCTATGAGGCTTACCTAGAAACATTACCTGACTTTTCATGTGATGAAGATGAATGTACTTACAACCCAGCTGATACTCATTTGAATCGTTGGTATCAAACAGCAATTATCCGAGGCGCAATAATTGGATCATTTGAAATCCGTGATGTTAAGAATCATAGTAACGGGCAAACCTGTCTTCTTTTTGCAAACAAGAATTTTTCAGAACCTCTGCCTATTTTGGGAGCAATTGAAAAAGGGAATCGTTATGTAGTTTCGATGAATGAATTGGGGAAGCATTTATACACAAGAGCTATGTCAAGGGAAAAATTTTCTGAGTGGCTATCTCTACATGAAGGGAGAATAATTGATTTGGGCATAATTCTTCATCTTTATGATGAAGCAACCTATGAGCAATTTGGAACCAATCCTAGGGGCCTGCCAAGAGATAATTTTGTCACTGATATAAATAGTATTATCCGATTACCAGACAGTTACACAAACACTTTGTCTGGAACTTCATACAGCAATGAGAATCTCTTGGATGTATATGAATATAATCTTGGTTTTCTTAGCACAATTTTGAGTAGTTACAATGTACTTTTCCCAACGAATGTGTCGTATATCGAAAATTTGGAACTTGATATGGCATACTATGCTGAAAACCCATCTGTTTACGAAACTAAAGAAACTCAAGAACACTTCACAATATATGGTGACTTTTTTGGTTTTGGATTTAAGGATATTTATGTGAACGATACTGCCGCTTATGCGATTAACACATTTCGTGTATATGACGGGAAATCGGCAGTCCGGCTGGATATAACCAAACACTATGTTCAGTTTACACCTAGTTCTTGGAGTTTCCCCCTTTCTATTAATGATTATGACTATGTCGAGTTTTACATAAGAACGGGTAATGCGGAATATCGACTATATGTAACAGGATCTTATGCCAACATGAATGAGATTTCCGGGTTCGGGGAGAATATCTTATCTGCATACGAAACACAACCTACATGGGTAGATTTTTCAAAGATGGAGGGTTATGAGCATTTAGAATTTTCCGATGAATACTATGCTTGGTTAGGTGTTATACCAGCCTTGCCGTCAGGAAGCCCAAGTAGGTGGAAACTTATTAGAATTCCAACTTCTTTAATTGGACGCGACTCATCCCAAGAAATTAATGGCATTAAACTCGAGTTCATTTTTCCGTCAGTACCATCTAATACAGTGTACTTAGATGAGTTTCGTCTAGTGCAATACAAGTAATATAGTAGAAGCCCTCCGAGACCAAAATCCCGGAGGGCTTCTACTTTGCAAAGTTAAGACATCCGAAGTTTTGAAAACTTCGGATGTCTGCTTTTAATTAACGAACCATATTCCGCAAAACCGTATGCAAAATACCGCCATTGCGATAATACTCAACTTCAATTTCAGTATTCAACAACGCCTTCGCTGTAAACTCCTTCTTAGAGCCATCGGGCGCAGTTGCCGTCACGGTCACGTCGCTTAGGGGAGCCATATCGTCGCTTAGACCGGAGATGTCGAAGATTTCTTCCCCGGTCAGGCCGAGGGTTTCGTAGCTTTCGCCATCCGCAAATTGGAGGGGTAGCACCCCCATCCCGACCAGATTGGAGCGGTGAATCCGCTCAAAGGATTTTGCAATCACGGCGTTGATGCCGAGTAGCAGCGTCCCTTTGGCCGCCCAGTCACGGCTGGAGCCGGTGCCGTATTGTTCACCAGCCAAGACGACCAATGAATCGCCTGCTTCGGCGTATTTCTGCGAAGCATCGAAGATAAAGCTTTGACCACCGTCGGGCAATTGGCGGGTATAGCCGCCTTCCATGCCGGGGACGAGTTGATTTTTCAAGCGGATATTGGCAAAAGTGCCGCGCACCATCACCAAGTCATTGCCGCGTCGTGAGCCGAAGGAGTTGAAATCACTCACTTTTACGCCGCGTCCTTGCAGGTATTTTCCGGCAGGTCCGTCAGCGGGGATATTGCCAGCGGGGGAGATATGGTCGGTCGTGATCGAATCTTTTAGCAGTGCCATGACTCTCGCCGCTTCGATGTCCACAATCGGTGGCAAGCCCAGGGTCACGTTCTGGAAAAATGGCGGGTGGTGGATGTAGGTCGACGCCTCATCCCACTCATAAATATCGCCCTCGCTCACTTTAATCCCATTCCACAGCTCATCACCAGCGAAAACTTCGGCATATTTCTCTTTGAAGAATTCCGCTTTCACGCTGCTGGCAACCACATCCATGATCTCTTTTGTAGAGGGCCAGATGTCTTTCAGATAAACGGGATTGCCGTCTTTGCCGGTGCCGATGGGGTCGGATGTGAGATCGATATCGACCGTGCCAGCCAAAGCGTATGCGACGACCAAAGGTGGGGAGGCCAAATAACTTGCTTGCACCAACGAGTGGACGCGCCCCTCGAAGTTTCTATTACCCGAAGTGACTGCCGAGGCAATCAAGTTTTCACCGGTAACGGCTTTTGCCACTTCGCTGGGCAGCGGACCCGAGTTGCCGATACAGGTCGTGCAGCCGTAGCCGACCACGCCAAAACCGAGCTTTGCGAGCGGCTCAAGCAGATCTGCCTGACGCAGGTATTCTGTCACAACGCGCGAGCCGGGAGCCAGCGATGTTTTGACTTGCGGCGCAACTTCGAGACCGAGTTCGAGTGCTTTTTTGGCGACCAAACCTGCCCCGACCATAACCGAGGGGTTCGATGTATTTGTGCAGGATGTGATCGCGGCGATAACCAGCGCGCCATGACCGAGTTCGTAGCTCCCGCCATTTGCGCCGACGGTTGCTTTTTTGGATGCGGCATCTGCAGATAGACCGAAACCGTGCAACCCTTTTTCAGCGGTGAGCGCTTTCTTGAACTCTGTCTGCATATCAGCTAATGTGATGCGATCTTGGGGACGCTTGGGTCCCGCCAACGAGGGCACAACCGTGCCGAGGTCGAGTTCAAGGGTGGCGGTATATTCGGGGTCGGGAGTGTCGGCGGTACGGAATAAGCCTTGTGCTGTAAGATAGGCTTTTGTGCGCGCAATCGTCTCTTCGGAGCGACCGGTCAGACGCATATAATTAAGAGTCTCTTCGTCCACGGGGAAGAAGCCCATCGTTGCGCCATATTCGGGCGCCATATTAGCCACAGTCGCACGGTCAGAGAGGGGCATCGAGTCAAGACCGGGGCCGTAAAACTCAACAAATTTGGCGACCACGCCTTTTTCACGGAGCATCTGCACAGCGGTCAATGTGAGATCGGTGGCTGTTGCACCTTCTGGCATTTTGCCGACAAATTTGAAACCGACCACGTCGGGGAGGAGCATATCGAGGGGTTGACCGAGCATGGAGGCTTCTGCTTCGATGCCGCCAACACCCCAGCCGAGTACGCCGAGACCGTTAATCATCACGGTGTGCGAGTCGGTGCCGACGAGGGTATCGGCGAAGGCTTGGAGTTCGCCATCAATCTCACGGGCGGGGACACAATCACTAAGATGCTCAAGATTGACCTGGTGAATGATCCCTGTGGAAGGGGGCACAACGCGGAAATTGTCGAAGGCAGTTTGTCCCCATTTCAGGAATTCATAGCGTTCCTTGTTGCGCTGATATTCGATCTCTGTATTGCGCTGCAAAGCATCGGGCGTGGCGAAAAAGTCCACTTGCACGGAGTGGTCAATAATCAAATCAACCGGCACGAGCGGATTAACCACTTTCGGGTCGCCGCCGAGACGGGCAACGGCGGAGCGCATCGCGGCCAGATCTACAACGGCGGGCACGCCGGTGAAATCCTGCATTACAACGCGGGAGGGCTTAAAGGGGATGCCAGGGCGTTCGCCATTTGGCGTCCACGCTG
Organism: Anaerolineae bacterium; assembly: GCA_018648605.1. GTDB lineage: Bacteria > Chloroflexota > Anaerolineae > Anaerolineales > Villigracilaceae > Desulfolinea. Next base: position 9,406 of record JABGQU010000086.1, read on the forward strand.
CGATTCGTTTCACGTCATCATCGCTGATTCCTTTGCCATCGACTTGGCGAAGGGCAGATTCGAGCAAAACGCGGATAGAGAAGGGTAGTTTCTTCAGGTCTACTAAACCGGCTTTTTCAAGCGCATCCAGCCTGTAAAAAGTGTACTCACCGCCTTCGGTTTTGAGTACATCACGGGCATTGAAATTATCTTGGGGCATGTTAAAACTCCTTTAGCTGTCTTACTGGTGTTCATCATTCGTCTTCTTACGGGTGGAGTATGGCAAGAAGGTGGAAGGTAAAAGTGGTAGCTGTGCATTGCATCTGTTTTTGATGCGTTGCACAGCGGGTCTTGCAAAAAGCTTTGCCAAACCGAACTGCAACGCACTTTTCGCTTCGCTTCAAGTGCAATGCAGTTCTCACAATTGACACAAAAAAACCTCTGCGCTCTCTCCATCTTTTTGGCATAAGCCATAGCGATGGGGAGGACACAAAGGTGCGCCTTTGCTATCCTAACCGGTTTGCTACATCTCATCTTAGGAGATGGGTAGCCCCTATTCTAACCCCTTTTTGAACTCTTTGACAAGTCTCTTACGCTCTTCATCTGAAAGAAAAGCTGCCTGCGCGGCATTCATGGTCTGTTCTTTTAGTTTTGAGATCGAAAAACCAAGTTGATCGTGGATCATCTGGAATTCACTGCTCAAGGAAATCCGTGAAATGCTGGGATCATCGGTGTTGATCGTTGTCGTTAGCCCGGCTTCAACCATCGGGCGCAGTGGATGTGCTTCCAACGAGGGGGTCACGCCCGATTGATAATTGCTGGTCACGCAAACTTCAAAGACCGTTCCACGTTCTTTTACCATAGCAACCACATCTGGGTCTTCCAGAACGCGTACACCATGGCCGATCCGGTCGGCGCCGAGGACTTCAATGGCTTCACGTACATTATCCGCGCCAGCCCATTCCCCGGCGTGGACAGTGATCTTCAAGCCCGATTCCTTTGCTTCGCGGAAGATCGGTGCAAAAGGCTCTGCAGGGAATTCAACTTCGTTACCAGCGATATCCAGCGCAACGATGCCCTTATCCTGATAATCAGCCGCCAACCAAGCCACCTGTTCTGCTAACTCAGGACTCTCATGGCGGTTAACACTGGCGATCAGCTTCACGTCGATGCCAAATTGTTTTGCGGTCTCGTTCGCGCTATCGCAGACCCAATCCATTACATCGTGGAGTGGAAAACGTTCTGCACGACTCAATGCAACGGGCGTAAAGCGCAATTCCATATAACGGACATTATCGCGGGCGGCATCTTCTATTGCTTCTCGCGTAACGCGCGTGATCACTTCGGGGGAGCGATAGAAAAGACGCAGGGTTTTGAATTTTTCAAGGAAATTGGAGAAGGTATAGGGTTCTTCATCGCCAACTTGCACTAGATCACTCAGGCGCAGGATACTGGCAGGCACGGTTAACCCGTGTATGCGTGCAATATCGAGCATTGTCTCAATACGCAAGGATCCTTCCAAATGGCGGTGTAATTCCGCTTTTGGCAGGACGAGGAAAATATTAAGAGAGGAAGTTTTAGCTTCGGCGCGCATCATTTATAGGATACTACACTTTCTTTGGCAAAAAAGCATCGTTTACTTTTTATGCCGTTTGCGTTTCTTCTTTGTCTTTTTAGGCTTCCCTGAAGGCGCTGCACTAGTCTGCACGGAGGCAGTTTCTGCGCCTAAGGGATTGGCATTCCAGCGGCGGGGCTGATAGGCAAAGACACGGCTAACAACCTGTGAGCGGATATCGCCCATCAAAAGCTGGAACATCTCGGAAGCCTGACGCCTATATTGTACCAGCGGGTCGCGTTGTGCATATGCCTCCAAGCCGATCGAGACACGCAAGGCTTCTACCTTTGTCAGGTATTCAACCCATTGATCGGTAATTGCGCGCAATAATAATTCACGCTGAATTTCAGTCATCCGCAGGCGGCCGAGTTCCCCGATCAGGGTTTCGCGCTGCTCGTCGGGCAGGTTGGCGGGAGCTGTCTCAGCAAAATTATCGCCCAAGATAGCGGCAGCAGACCCAAACTCCGCGAGTGTGGCGGCAGTGGTTGCTTTTTCGCGCCATTTTGTTTCGCCCCAAGCATCCTGTAAGGCTTCTTGCGCAGCATAAAAATGATCCATCACTTCTGCGATCAAATCCTCCGCTTCGCGATTCTCAAGACTTTGCGCGGCGAGATAAGCATATTGGAAGCGAACATAAACCTGTTTGACTTGTTTGTGGGTGCGACGGTCAAAGCCGGTGCGGACGCCCTGCGCAAGACCGAGCAAAAGGCGGGCTTTTGCCGTATCGTCCCAGACCTCTACAGGCTCCCGTTTAAGGGCGGATTCGAGGTCCCGCAGAAGCTGGCCGTTTTCTCCGGCGAGAAGTTCAAGCCTTGTTTCGAGGGCTTGGTCTGCGGCATCAACAATTTCTTTTTCAGCGTCGACCCATTCCATAGCCAGCAGGTTGCCCAAATTGAGTTCGAGCGATTGCTGCAAACGATATTCTATAGAGCCGATCATGCGGCCGAGATTGGTCTTTTTGAGTTGCTCTTCGATCTTCTCGCGCAATTCGTCTTCGATCTCGTAGGGATCATCGCCGAGAATGCGCAGTTCGTTATTGGTCAGCTTCAGCGATAAGCGGAGCAGGCTGTTAAGCTCATTCAGGACTTCCTGCGGGCGTTGGAGTTCTTCGTTATCATCGCGCGTTTGAATGAAGGTATCGAGCGTATCAATACGTTCTTGAAGTTGATTGTCGAAATTATCACCGGTGCGATAAATAAGGTTTTCAATAGCTTTGAAGAGATGCCCCTGCTCGGCACGAATGGCGTCGCGCAGTAGATCCAGAATAGCAGTTTTGGGGTCTTCTTCATCACTGAGTTCATTAAGCAATAATCTCAAACTGAACGATGGAAAAAGCTCGTCGTTGCGATTTGTGAAAGAAGGCTGCACACCCTCTGCCCATGCCAATAAACGCCAAGGACCTTCTTCTTCATCTGCGAGTGCAACTTCTACGCGGTTTTCAACTTCTACGCGGAGCATATCACGCACGTCTTCGCCCAGATCTTCTTTGGTGAAAACGCGGTCACGTTGGGCATAGATGCGCTCACGCTGTGAGTTCAGCACGTTGTCATAATCCAGCAAATGTTCGCGGACGTCGAAGTTGGCACCTTCAACACGATGCTGCGATTGCTCGATAATATTGGCAACGATACGATTTTCGAGCGGGAGGTTGTCATCCACTTTCAGGCGTTCCATCAAACTGCCAACCTGATCACCGCCAAAGAGACGCATTAGATCATCTTCGAGAGAGAGGAAGAAACGGGATGAACCGGGGTCGCCTTGGCGTCCGGCACGTCCACGCAACTGGTTGTCGATGCGGCGCGCATCATGACGCTCTGAACCGATGACGTGTAATCCGCCCACAGCTTTGACGTGTTCCATTTCTTCAAAATAGTTCAGGAAGTATTTGATCTCAGTATCGTAGATGCCGTAATCAATATCGTCACGCTCAAGCAAAATCTGACGCTGCTCTTCAAGCGTGAGATTAAAATGGTTCTCAATATTATTTTTGCCCAAAACACGATTGACGGTGACGAGGATCTCTTCGGCAATGTCGCCGCCGAGCTTGATATCGACACCACGTCCCGCCATGTTGGTGGCGATGGTAACTGCGCCAAAAGCGCCAGCCCCGGCGATGATCTGACTCTCTTCGGTATGCTTGCGCGCATTCAAAACATGATGCGGAACACCACCCTTGATGAGCTTTTGCAGCCGATCGAGATGCGATTCGTCGAGGTTGAGAATATCGAGCAAAGTGGTCAGATTGTCGGGGTCGGTGGGATTGATCGAGATGCCAAGAGGCTTTGCAAATTCGCGCAGCATGGTTGGCGAGATCTGCTCGAGGGGCGTGTATAGCGGTTGTAGTTCGGGGATGGCGCGTCCATCTTCTTCGCGGTCATTCGCTTCCATCCAGCGGTAGCGGATGAGCAATGTTTGCAGGAGACGACGTACGGGTTCAGCTCGCAAGCGTCCCGAGAGGCGATCCGATAATTCGACCGAGGTGGTTCCGAGCAATTGCGGGCGTCCGATCACATAGAAATGCGCGGCTTCTTTGGCAATCGCCCTTAATTTGGCTTCTACTGTTCTATAGATCGAATCGGGGTAATCTTTACGTTTCCAGAGTTCCGGTTCAACATCTTCGGGCGCGCCGAGGGGCACGTAATAGGTATATTCGTAGCCCGTACTTGCTTCTTTAGCGGTGCGCGCTTCAATGGCGTAGGATTCGTTGGCTGCCTGATATTCAAGATTAGTGGGGATAGGTAAGACTTCGAGGCTGTAGATCTTATCGAATTCTTCAGCTTCGGTTAACGCGGTTCCGGTCATGCCTGCCAGCTTGTTGTACATGCGGAAATAATTCTGCAAAGTAACGGTGGCGTAAGTGACATTCTCCGGCTCAATGCGCACGCCTTCTTTGGCTTCGACGGCTTGATGGAGACCATCTGACCAGCGGCGTCCTGCCATGAGACGGCCGGTATGCTCATCAACGATAACGACTTTGCCGCCCTGTACAAGATATTCTTTATTGCGCTTGAAGAGATATTCAGCACGCAAGGCCTGTTCGAGATAACCGATCAGGCGGGCTTGTTCGGGGGTCACGTCTTCGGGGCGGTCGGGGTCGCTGAGGGGTTCGCCGAGCAGCTCTTCCACATGTGCGATGCCGATCTCCGTCAGGGCGATGCTGCGGTCACGCTCGTTGACTTCATAATCTTCGCCGCGCAACTGACGGGCAACCTGCGCCATACGCGTATAGTCGCCCATATCGCCTTGCGAGGGTCCCGAAATGATCAGCGGTGTGCGCGCTTCATCAACGAGGACATTATCCACTTCGTCGATGATAGCGAAATAATGATTGCGCTGCACGCGTCGCTCGAAGCTCATCGCCATATTGTCACGCAGGTAATCGAAGCCAAACTCAGAGTTCGTACCGTAGGTAATATCTGCGGCATAGGCTTCCTTGCGGTCAATAAGTTTTAGTTTATGTTGATCTTCCTGCGATGACTCTTTGGATTGATCGTATAGATAGGCTTTTTTGCCATTCTCGGTTGTGGATGCAGATTGTAAAATGCCAACGCTGAGACCGAGAAAATCGTAAACGGGACCCATCCAGCGCGGATCACGACGGGCGAGATAATCGTTGACGGTAATGAGATGCACACCGCGCCCGGTGAGCGCATTCAGATAAACCGGTAACGTCCCGACGAGGGTCTTGCCCTCGCCTGTTTTCATCTCTGCGACCTCGCCGCGATGGATCGTTACCCCGCCGATCAACTGGACATCGTAATGCCGCATCCCGAGGGTGCGCTTCGATGCCTCGCGCACGGTGGCGAAGGCTTCAAAGAGTATCTCGTTAAGCACATCCTGCTCAACGGCAAGATACTCATCGCTATCGATTTCGATGCCTTCGAGCGCATCACTCAATTTCGCGCGGAATTCATCCGTTTTGGCGCGCAATTCTGCGTCGCTCAGTTTTTCAAAAGCTGGCTCAAAGGCGTTGATCTCCGCAGCCATTTCAGCCAGTTCATCGATTCGTTTTTGGTTGGGGTCGCCCCCGAAAATGTTCACAAATTTCTTTAACATAAGCTTCCTCTCGATGGGCGATTATAACAGAGAGGCAGGTAGGCGGTCTTAGTCTTTCGTTAACATCATAACCCCAAAAGTCCCCCTTCTTTTCATTTTTGCTGCTTAGGAACGACCCTATGAAATCATAACTAATGTTAGGAAAAAGATACCTTTGGCAGACTTTGGGGCTACCCTCACCCTCTGCCCTCTCCTAAAGGGAGAGGGGACTTAATCCCTTCTCCCTTTGGGACGTGTGCCCTAAAAGGGTAGAAGGTTAGGATGAGGGAAATGACAGTCTATTGCTCATCCTGTCCAACATTCGCCTTAAGACCAATTATTCTGCTCAAAAATCGACTGAGCATAACAATTTGTTGTGCTCAGTTAGATTTCAGGTAAAATTGAATAAGTTCTAAAATTGTGTGCATGAAGTATTGGTACTCATGGGGCGGCTTTTTTTACCAATAAACCTGAACAGATGCGTAAAACGGTGAAAACGCACACCTTAAACGGTCGATGTCGCACAGTCAGC
>JABGQU010000087.1 GCA_018648605.1 Anaerolineae bacterium
CATATATTCATATGCCCATTATCTCACAGTTACACCGCGATATTCGGCACTCCCAATTTAGGATATTATTTTTTCATGCTTTACTTGCAGGTATAATTTCCCCATGATCCCAATTTCTTTGAAAATCTCCGGTTTTCTTTCCTACCGCGATACTGTGGAACTCGATTTCGAGAGCTTCAACCTTGCCTGCATTTCCGGGCATAACGGTGCGGGGAAATCTTCTTTGCTCGATGCCATCACCTGGTCTCTTTTTGGGCAAGCTCGCAAACGGGATGATTCTCTCGTCAATCTGCAATCGAAAGCCGCCGAAGTGATCTATACTTTTCGCTACGAAAATAATACCTATCGCATCCAGCGCACGATGCCGCGCGGCAAAAAGAAAAACCTTGAATTTCAAATTGATGACGATGGTCTCTGGCGCCCCCTGACAGAACATTCCTTGCGCGCCACACAGGAGCGCATTGAAGAAACCTTGCGTCTCGATTACGAAACCTTTGTCAACGCCGCTTTTTTCTTGCAGGGCAAAGCTGACCAATTTACCCAGCAAACCTCCAGCAAACGAAAAGAGACACTCAGCAATATTCTAGGGCTGGAAATTTGGGATGAATATAAAGCACGCTCTGCAAATAAACGGCGTGAGATCGAAAAAGAACTCGATATTGTGGATGGAAGGATCGCCGAAATCGACGCGGAATTAGCAGAAGAAGATGTTCGCAAAGAGCGGCTTGCAGAACTCGAAAGCGGACTCAGCTCTTTGTCTGCTACCCGTAAAACACAGGAAGCCGTTCTCGAAAATATTCGTCGTTTAAGCGCATCTCTGGCGGAGCAGCGCAAATTGGCAGATGCGCTGGCTGAAGCATTATCCCGTTCCCAACGCGCCCAATCGGATTTAGTCTCCCGCCGTATCGAGCGAGAATCTGCACGTGGACATTATGCCGACCTCCTCGCTCGCGCCGACGAAGTGGATGCTGCACACAAAGCCTGGAAAGAATCCCGCGAATCTCTCGCCAAATGGGAGGAAACCGCAGCTCAATTCCATGAACATGATGCAAAAAGACAGCCTTTTTTGCAGGAAATTAACGCAGAAAAAGCGTGCTTGGAGCAGGAATTATCTTCGCTAAAAGAGCAAGAAGCGGTGATCAGTGAACAGTTTTCAGTAATCAGTGAATTGAAAGAAGAGATCACTATAGCAGAAGAGGCATTCTCGGAGGCAGAGAAGAAAGTTGCCGAGAGAGATTCTGTTGTACGGGAGCAAGCTGAAACACGAGAGAAATACGCCGCGCTGCAAGTAGAAAATAAACAATATAAAATCCAGATGGATGCTCTTAAGGAGCGCATCGAGTCTTTTAAATCCATAGAAAAAGCAGAATGCCCGCTCTGTGGACAAGATATGAGTGATGAACATCGTGCCGAAACTTTAGCGAAAATGGAAAAGGATGGCAAAGAAAAAGGCGATCAATACCGCGCCAATACGGCTGAGATGAATGCGATCTTTGCTGAGGTCGAAAGTTACGAAACACGCAATACGCAATATAAATCTGTGGAGCAGGAACGTTTATCCGCTTCTACAAAATTGACGCAGCTGAGCGAACGTCTTGCAGGAATGCAGGAAAAAGCAGAAGAATGGGTAAAAGAGGGAGAAAAACGTCTTCAAGAAGTGAGCAAACTTATTGACGCAGAGAATTTCGCTTTAGAAATTCGTAAAGATCTTGCAGAAGTGAATGCGGAATTAAAAAAATTGGGCTACGACGCAGCATCACACGATACAGCGCGTAAAAGCGAGAAAGAGCTAAGCCTAATAGAAGAAGATCATAAATCTCTGGAAAATGCACGTGCCACGCTGAAGCCCCTCGAAGAGGAAATCGCCAATCTCGATGCGCAGATCGAGAAAATGCAAGTTGAAATTGATGCACAAGAAATCGAGAATAATGGGGCACAAAAGGCCTTAGAAGCAGCAGAATCGGAAACGCCCGATGAGAACGCTGCCTACGCTGAATTGCTCGGCATGCAAGAGAAAGAGAATCAACTTCGGGACGAGGTCGGCGCGGCGCGGCAAAATGTGGAAGTGCTGGCGGGGCTGCGCATCCGCAAATCGGATTATGAATCCCAGCGCGAAAACCTGGCTCTGGAAATATCCCGCTATAAAAAATTGGAGCGCGCCTTTGGCAAAGATGGGGTTCCTGCATTATTAATCGAACAAGCTCTGCCAGAGATCGAAGAAAAGGCCAACGACCTGCTCGATAGATTAAGCGCAGGGCAAATGTCTATCCGCTTTGTGACCCAGTCGGCGTATAAAGATGCTAAACGTGAAGATATGAAAGAAACGCTCGATATTCAGATCAGCGATAGTGCCGGCATCCGCGATTATGAGATGTTCTCAGGTGGGGAGGCTTTTCGGGTCAACTTTGCGATCCGGCTCGCGCTCTCAAAGGTTCTTTCACAACGAAAAGGTGCGCGCCTGCAAACGCTGATTATTGACGAAGGCTTTGGCTCACAAGATGCGCAAGGGCGGCAACGCCTGATCGAAGCGATCAATCAAGTTAAAAGTGATTTTGCAAAAATTCTCGTTATTACGCATCTTGAATCGCTCAAAGATGCTTTCCCAACACAGATATTGGTTGAGAAAGGGGAGCGTGGCTCAACGGTGAGGGTGATTTAAAAAATATCCACAGATTTAGCAGATTGCGCAGATTTTCTTTGCTCTTTTTGCTAACTCGCGGTGCAACGCATCCTTGGGGATGCAATGCACCACTGATATAAAACCTTAAAAAATTCGCGTTTCAAAATTCCGCATTCAAATATGTTCCTTTCAACGTTCCTCCTCATCCTCGGCATCATCATTCTCCGCTGGCTGCACAACCAACATCACACCGACACCCTTTCAGCGCCAGAAAACCTGCCCGAAAAAAACGCCCCGCTCATCTCCATCTGCATTCCTGCCCGCAACGAAGAGCGTAATATCCGTCGCTGTGTCGAATCCCTTCTTGCGCAAACTTATCCCAATATTGAGATCATCATTTTGGAAGACAGATCGACAGATTCTACTGCCCAAATTTTGGATGAACTCTCCAAAGAGGATGCGCGTTTAAAGATCATCTCTGGGGAGGCTCTCCCTTTGGGCTGGGCAGGCAAGCCCCATGCGTTAACCCAAGCATCAGCATCTGCGTGGGGCGAATGGCTTTGCTTCGTGGATGCCGATACCTTCGTCGCGCCGGATGCGCTCAGCGTCGTCTACGCAAACGCCCTCAAAGCGGATGCCGATCTCTTCACCATTTTCACCCATCAGGAAATGGAAACTTTCTGGGAACGGACAATTTTGCCTCTTGTCATGACCGCACTTTCGGCAGGGTTTTCCCCACAAAAAGTGAACGACCCCAACAGCGATATTGCCATTGCGAATGGACAATTCATCTTTATTAAACGCAGTGTTTACGACGCCATCGGCGGACATGCAGCGATAAAAGGCTCCATTGTCGAAGATAAAGATTTGGCTGTGCTGACAAAATCATCCGGTTATAAGCTCATCATCGCCGATGGGAGCGACTACGTCCGCACGCGGATGTACACCTCCCTACCGGAGATGTGGGAAGGCTGGACGAAGAATATCTATCTCGGGCTACGGGATGATCCGCGTTTGGCGGTGTTGGGGGTTTTCGGGGCATTCCTCGCTATTTGTGCGGCTTTGCTGCTCCCGTTATGGGTTGGGATTGGCGTTTATTTAACGGTATCCAACCCAAACCAAGAGAGTGCCGTGATTCTCATCGAAGCATTGCTTTTATGGGGATATTTGATCTACTGGCGCATTCAGGCAAATAAAGGCACAGATGTTCCCGCATGGTACGCGCTCACAGCCCCATTCGGCGCAGGCGTCTTCGCGGCGATGATGTTCACATCTGCGTTCAAAGTAATTTCAGGGAAAGGGGTAACGTGGAAAGGGCGGAAATATCAACGGTAAAAGAAAAAGTCACGTTAAAAACGTGACCTACATTCATCATTCCGCATTTCTCACTCCCATTTTCCTTCAGCGAAATCTTCTAATTTCTCTCTGTCCACAATATAAATCCGCCGATTCTCTACACGGATCGCGCCGCCGCGCTCCAATTCTTTTAGAGAACGGGCAATAACTTCACGCACCGATCCCAACCGCGCTGCTATTTGATCCTGAGTTAACCGCGCAGCACCTTCACCACTGAGCGAATCCTCGGGCAATTTGACAAGCAACCGCGCCAGTCGATGCGTGACCTGGTAAAAGGCCATTCCGCTCACTCGCTGGACAAGTGTACGAAGATTATCCGCAAAATTGTTGATGATCTTTTGGGCGTAAATCGGATGTGCAAGAGTCAATTCGCGTAATATCTCCCCTTTGATAACCCAAACGTGACTTTTTTCGAGAGCAGCTGCATTGACGGGATTCCCGCCGCCGCCGAAAACAGAGACTTCATTGAAAGTATCACCTTCAGCGAGTATTTTAACAATATACTGCCGCCCTTGTGGAGAGAGCCTGTAGATTTTCGCGCTCCCGCTTTTAAGAATATGTAAACCTGCACTCTTTTCTTCTTCGAGAAAAATCGTTTCTTTGCGTTCAAAGAGATGTAGCTGCATTTCTTCAGCAACCTTCTCCAGCGCAGATTCATCTAGCCCCTCGAAGTAGATATTGCTGCGCAGTGTTTGCAGCTTTTGGGAAAGGGAAGAAGGAGTGATTTTCATAAGAGTCTCATAATGCGTATTGCATATTTCGTAATTAGCATTACGAAATAGCTTTTACGCCAAAATCCTGTTTCCACCGCGGCGATCGATCTCCCACGGGTAGATAACAAATTTATCGGTCACGTCAGCGTAGTAGTCAGGGCGATTTTTGCCGAATAAATTTCTGTAAGGGTTGAAATGTAAAACACAGGTTTCAGGAATGCCACCAGCCACAGCCACACGATTTTTGACAGCAGTAATCGTTCGCCCCGATCCCCAAACATCATCCACGATTAAAACAGAGCGCTCGAGTAATTGCTCATCGGCGGGGAACTGAATAAACTGGGGCCACGCCATGAGCTTATTTTCTTCGGCTGCAATTTCAGCAGGGAAGTCTACTGCCGCTGTCAGGACATGCGTGATGTCCATCGCTTCTGCCAGTAAGCCGCCGGGGACGATGCCGCCGCGCGTAATCATCACCATTGCATTAAACTCACGGTCAAATTTGGGAATCAAATAATTGATCAGACGATCAACATCTGTCCAAGTCAATACGATATGTTTGGGTTCAGGGTTCATTTACAAGCCTTCAGCTTTTAGACCTTAGACATCAGACACCAGCTTTTAGCTGAAGACTAAGGTCTGAAATCTAATGTCTTTATACGCCACGCATTGTTTCTGTCGTCAGAAAATCTACAACGGCAATTAGCGCTTCTTCTTCACTGGCTCCATTTTCAAGGGCATTTCTATAGGCTTGCACTTGCCGATCTGCGCTGGTGCCTCTTTCCAGAATAGTACGGATATGGTTGATCTCTTCGCGGCTGCCCAAATCATCAACCACATCATCTACAAGCTCAAGCATTTCTAGCGCCAAAAAACTCATCGGGACTTCTTCTTTAATCCCAAAATCGATCAATTTGCCTTCTATGCCATATCGCATCGCGCGCCATTTATTCTCTTTAATATGGTGTTGTCGATAAAGCCGCCAACTCATATTATTTTGGCGTAATTTGATAAGTTTAGCAACCAATGCCTGGATCAACGCGGCAATTGCAACGGCATCGTCAACGCTCGTACAAATATCAGAGATACGTATTTCCAGCGTGCCAAATCTCGGGTGTGGGCGTGCGTCCCACCAGATCTTTGTCGCGTCCGGGTTGCCGTCGGGGTCAACGGCTGAGCCAACTTGCCCCAGCGTATCCACAAGCGTTTGATATTCGGAAAAAGATTCAAAACTCCCGGGAATGCCCGTGCGCGGAAGCATCTCAAAAACCACGCTGCGATACGATTTTAATCCCGTATTTCTCCCTTGCCAAAAAGGTGAGCTTGTTGTCAACGCCAAAATATGGGGCAAAAAATAGCGTAACTGATTCATGATCTCTATCATACGATCTCGGTTTTCTTCCCCCCCAAATCCGATATGAACGTGCATCCCAAATGTGAGTAAACGCTCTGCCACGCCGCGCATTTTATCTAAAACTTCTCTATAACGCTCGCCCGCGTTCACATCTTGCTCAAGCCACGAAGCAAAAGGGTGCGTGCTCGCCGCGGCAATTTTCATCCCATTTTTATCTGCCAAAGTTTTCACCGTACGCCGCAAGCGGATCACCTCTTGACGCAACTCTGTCACATTTCGGCAAACCTGACTGCCCACTTCAATTTGGCTCTGCATAAATTCAGGCTTCAGCTCTTCTTCAGGAAAAATACGTCTCCCCTGCTCCAGAAGCTCTTGCACATAAGAATGCAAATCTCGCGTTTCAGGGTGGATGATTTGATATTCTTCTTCAATACCGAGCGTGAGCGGAATGCCATACATGGGAATCTCCTTTAAATAAGGGGGATAATTTCCTTCCTAGTTTACCACTCTTAGACTTGGATGCTGCGCCGCACCGAACATGATTTTGGCTTGCTACCGTTAATGAAGCATCTTCTTGAGAAGAATTATCTGCCTTCTAATGGAACTCAAACCTGTCAGGTCTCAAAGACCTGTCAGGTTTTGCCATTTTCTTTAATTTCCTAATATGACCCCACACATGACCTCCAGCACTGTAAATTATGACCTCGCATATTCTATACTGCTTTTGTTCGTACAACTTCTTGCAATGATTTGCGTAAATGATTGCAGAGTATAAAAAATAAGGTGATAGTCACTTCGCAAGTGACTGTCACCTGTTGATAAGCCAAAAAACAGGAGAAATTCCCCATGAAACGATACGCCCTTTTTACCCTTTTGATCCTCTCTATCGCATTGCTCACAGCTTGTGGTGCAGAAGCCCCCGCTACAGCCGAAGAGACAGCTCTTCCCCCAATAACGGCAGATACATCCATTATTGCCGAAGGACGACTTGAACCCGCCCAATACGCAGATATATCCTTCTCTGCTGGTGGGGTTGTTGGCGAAGTCTTCTTTGCCGAAGGTGATGAAGTCACGAAAGACGATATTCTCGCTCAGCTGGATAATGTTGACCTTCTCGAAACAGATGTGAAAAACGCCCAAGACGAAGTAGAACGCGCCGAAGCAGATATTCTGACCGAAGTCGCAGAAGCCTACGAAGCCTTGCGTGTTGCTCAACAACGCCTCGATAATTACTCTATCCCAGTTGAGTTTGATGGCATGACCCCAGAAGAAGCTGCCGCTGAGATGAAAATTGTCGTAGACAAAGCCCGTGCTGATTATGACCCTTATTTTGGCTACGATAACCCGCGCGGATATGTCAAAATTCTAGCCGATGCCCTCGAAGATGCCTGGGCAGATTATAACCAAGCCCTCGAATGGATGAGCAGAGAGGCAGATCTAGAATCTGCAAAAGTTCGTTTGGCCCAAGCGCAAGCAGACCATGAAAACCTCCTTTCTGGCGAAGATATTGCGGCGCAACGTAATCTTTCCACCGCAGAATCTGCGCTGGCAGATGCCGAACTCCGCACCCCGATTGGAGGAACGGTAGCAAGCCTTGATGTCAAGGAAGGCGAATCCGTTGCTATGGGGCAGGCATCCGCTACAGTCGCCGATTTTTCTAATTGGCAGGTGGTGACCACTGATCTAACCGAATTGGATGTGGTCAACGTCTCCGAAGGACAAAAAGTGACCGTCACGTTGGATGCAATGCCCGAATCCCCATTAACAGGCACAGTGCTCTCGATTGGACAGACCTTTGCAGAAAGCCAGGGCGATGTAGTCTACGAAGTGACAATTTCTCTCGATGAAACGCACCCAAATATGCGCTGGGGCATGACTGCCTTGGTTGAATTTGTAGAATAATTTTTAACCACAAAGGCACAAAGAACACAAAGGATTTCTTTGTGAACTTCGTACCTTCGTGGTGAGGTAATAATCATGCTAACCCTACCCTTTACAAAAAACGGCAAGAAGCCAGCCGAATCAAATGGCTATCCCCTTATCTCTCTACGCGGCGTGGATAAGCTTTATAAAACAGCCGTGGGCGATTTCCCAGCTTTGGTCAATGTAGATTTGGATATCAAAGCCGGCGAATTTGTGAGCGTGATCGGCAAATCTGGCAGTGGAAAAACGACATTGCTCAATATGGTCACCGGCATCGACCGCCCATCAGCAGGTGAAGTTTGGGTGAACGAGACCGCTGTGCATGAATTAGGCGAAAATAAAATGGCCCGCTGGCGCGGGATCAATCTGGGTATTGTTTTTCAATTCTTCCAATTATTGCCGATGCTCTCTGTGATCGAAAATATCATGCTGCCAATGGATTTTTGCAAAACATTCCCAAAGAATGAGCGCAAGGATCGTGCATTAGCTTTGCTGGAGCAAATGGAATTGGCAGACCACGCTTATAAACTCCCCACAGCTCTCTCTGGTGGACAGCAACAACGTGTTGCGATTGCGCGCGGATTGGCAAACGATCCCCCTGTCATCATCGCTGATGAGCCAACCGGCAACCTCGACTCAAAAACAGCCGAGCGCGTATTTGGCCTCTTTAACGAATTAGTAGCGCAGGGCAAAACCATCATTATCGTGACACATGATAACGAGATGGCAAAACGAGCCTCCCGTGTTGCATTGATCGCAGATGGAGAGATCGTTAGTGATAAACCCAACGGAGTAAAAGCATGAGCAGCCGCTGGAAAAAAGTTTGGGCAGATTTTTGGGGCAACAAAACCCGCACCTTTTTGATGATCTTAACCATCATCGCTGGCACCTTTGCGGTGGGATTAAATAGCAATCTTGGCTTGCTAATGAATAGGGATATGGACGCAGATTTTCTCTCTGCGAACCCCTCCGAAGCGACCCTCTACGTCTCTCCTGTCGATGATGATATGCTTGCCTCCCTCCAGGAAATTGATGGCGTTGGCGAAATTGAAGGACGCAGCGATGTGACCGCTCAACTCTTGCAGGATGATGGGAATAAAGTAGTCATCAGTTTTGATGGTATCAAAGACCCTGCAGAGCTTAGTGTTAACACTCTTAAACCTGCTAATCCCAGCGATACAACTTTGCCCACACTGAATGATAAAGAAGTCTTGCTCGATAGAACGGCAAAATCTTTGGGATATGAAATCGGCGATATGCTTAGTATCGAACTCAGCAACGGGAAAGTGCGCGAATTACGCCTTGCTGGTTATGTTCATAGCGTTACCACTATTCCCTATGCCATGATGGGGCAGGCTCAAGCCTTTGTGAACCCAGAAACCCTCGAGTGGATGGGCGGCACGGCTGATTATTACACCAAACTGAATCTCAGTGTGGCAGAAAACGCCACAGATCAGCAACACGTCTCTAATGTGACGCAAGCAGTTTCTGATCGCTTTGAAAAAGCTGGTGGAACGACCTATTTCATTCTTATTTTCAATCCCGGGCATCATTTTGCATGGGACGTGACTCAAGGCGTGATCGTTGTTTTGGGTGTGCTCGGTTGGATGACTGTTGCGCTGAGTGCATTCCTCGTCGTCAACACTATCGTCTCGCTTATGTCACAGCATAGTAAGCAGATCGGTATTATGAAAGCCATCGGTGCAGATACCAGGCAGATCATGGTCATGTACACTACCCTGATTTTCTTTTTTGGTGTGGTTGCTTTCATTGTCTCTGTGCCGCTCTCATCCTTTTTAGGTGGCGTTGTCCTCGATGGTATGGCTGGCTGGCTCAATTTTGATACGGGTGCCTTTACCATCTTCCCAAAAACGGTCATTCAGCAGGCGGCAGTCGCGTTTATCATTCCTCTTCTCGCGGCATTGTTACCCATGTGGAATACAGTACGGATCACTGTTCGAGAAGCGTTAAGCGATTACGGTCTGGGTAATTCAGGCGTGAAGCAAGCCAAAAAGCAGACAAAAGATTCGAGAGTTCTCTCACGCCCGGTGCGGATATCGATCCGTAACACCTTCCGCCGTAAAATGCGCTTGGCGCTCACGCTATCCACTTTGGTTTTGGCCGGTGCTATCTTCGTCGCGGTAATGAATCTTTTTGGCACTTTCGACCAAACCATGCGGGATGTGGAAAAATACTTTCTCGCCGACATCAATATCTCATTTGACCGTGCATATCGTTATGAAAAAGTTGCCGGGATTGTAGAGGCGGTGCCCGGCGTAGAGAGTGTGGAGGGGTGGATGATGCTCGGCGGCGAGATCATCTCGGCAGACGAAACGACCGCAAATGAACTTGCTCTCGTTGCCCCACCAGCGGATTCGACCCTGATAGAGCCTATCCTAACCGAAGGGCGTTGGCTCATGCCCGGTGACGAAAACGCGATTGTGATCGGCAACCACTTACTCAGCGTGCGACCCGACCTGAAAGTGGGCGATACGATCAAACTCAATATTCTCGAAAGAGAATCAGAATGGAAAATCGTCGGCGTTTACAATATCCCCGGCAATGTTATTCCGCCTTTGGTTTATGTCAATTATGAGTATGTGAGCCATTTAATTAACTCCCCCGGCGATGTATATTCGCTGCGCATTATCACCAGTGAAGATGACCCGGCCATTGTCGCCGCGATCGGACAACAATTACAAACTTTATTGGACGAGAAACAGATCCAGGTCAGCAATATCGAATTAGCAGCAGAGTGGCGTTTGCAACAAACCCAACAAACCGATGTTTTGGTCTACTTTATGCTGGTGATGGCGATATTAACAGCCATCGTTGGCGGCTTGGGGCTGATGAGCACGATGAGTATCAACACCCTCGAGCGGACTCGCGAAATTGGCGTAATGCGCGCCATCGGTGCGTCGAATTTCGACATCCAGAAAATCGTTTTGGTCGAAGGTTTATTTATCGGCTTGCTCAGTTGGACGGGCGGGATCCTTCTCTCTGCCCCGATCACATCTGCACTGGTTTATGGTGTGGGCTTAGCGATCTTCAAAACCCCACTACAATTCACCTTTGGCGTGCAGGGAATCGTGACCTGGCTCGCGATAACGCTGGGCCTGGCAATCTTGGCTAGCGCACTTCCCGCTCGAAGAGCTTCTAGGTTGACCGTAAGAGATACGCTGGCTTATGAGTAATTAAATCAGCGCAATAGATAGCAGACCATGCAAGGGTTCAAAAAGCTTGCATGGTCTTTTTTTTAAAAGACCAATTTGAAACGATATTCTTAACCAATAAAACTTGATTTATATTTTCCCTGTGTCATAATAAGCTATATATGTCATATCCTATAAAAGCTACTATGACGGGAGGGTCTTACTATGATACGAAAAAACTTCTTTGGGGTATTCGTCACGCTACTTATTCTCTTTGGTATTTCAACAATTGCCTTTGCGCAGAACGGAGGCTTTACCGAAACTTTCGATGATCCTGAGCTCTCTGGCTGGGAGCAAAGCCCGGGTGTTGAAGTTCGGGATGGGATCTTGTCTATCCCCGCAGAGAGTTTCGTCGCCGCTCCTGGGGCATGGGGAAATATGGAGCTTTCTATTCTCCTTCGCCGTGTTGGAGAAGGAGATTTTGTGATTAGCTATGGCAATCACGAAGGTAATGCCTATCATCTGCTAAATAGTGCATCTAGAATTTCTCTACAACATGAAAATGCTGGGGCATTAGAAGAAGTGGCCGCGACAGAGATGGAGTTCATTCCAGCCGGGGAATGGTTTCAGTTGAGTATTTATGTAATCGGGGACGAGCATCGAGTTTTGATCAACGGACAGCCAGCTATTCTTGTGAATACCCCAATGGAGGTGGGAGGCATCTCCATCGAAACCTTTACTGAGACGGCGATAGAGATTGATAGCTTCGAGCTTATTGCAGAAGATATATCTTCTGCACCTGATGAAGTTGATCCTGACATGGTCGAACCAGAAACCGAAGAAGTACCTTCTACGGCTCCAACTATTTCTCCTCCTTTATCAAGTTCAGAGCTTCGATGGGTGCGTCTTGGGGGCCCTCCCGGAGGGACAGGCTACGATATCCGCTATAGCTTTGATGATCCGAATATTTGGTATGTGACTGACTCGCATGGTGGTGTGCATGTCAGTGTGGATAATGGCTACACATGGCAAGCGAGTAATATCGGCATTCCCGGGCAGTCTGGCCCAACAGGGGACGCGATCGGGGTATTCTGTTTGACAGTCGATCCAAATAACTCGCAGATTATCTGGGCGGGCACTGTTGATACGGGCCATCTCTACCGTTCAAAAGACGGTGGCAAGACTTGGGTCGAGCGCGATAACGGAATTTCCATCAAATATGATGGGCTAACTTTTCGGGGGATCACGGTTGATCCAACTTCTTCAGATATTGTCTATGCCATGGCTGAAGTGACCGACGAATCTGCAACAGAACAGGGCCAGGGAACATGGAAGAGCGGGACGGGAGGGGTGGTCTATCATACGACCAATGCAGGGGAAAGTTGGGATACCCTCTGGGAGGGCGATATGCCTTCCAGCTTGGCACGCTATTTGTGGGTCGATCCACGTAATACAGATGTACTCTATGTTTCGACCGGTATCTTTGATCGTGGTGCCGTTGGGGATAATGATTCGCTGGAAGATCCTTTTGGTGGATTGGGCATTCTGAAGTCGACAGACGGGGGACAAAGTTGGCGAATATTGGGAAAGGAGAACGGTCTGCGGAACTTGTACATCGGCAGTCTCTATATGCATCCCGATAATCCGGATATTTTGCTGGCAGCAGCGGGGCATCTATTTGAGCCAGATACGCTTCCTTATCTTGAACGTTTGCAAAGTGAGGGCCAACCCAGTCCTATGGGTATATATCGCACGACTGATGGCGGAGAAAACTGGACGCAAACATTGGCGGCCTTTGAAGTTTTTTCTTCCGTAGATATATGTCCATCTGATCCTGATATCGTTTATGCGGGCAGTGAAGATTCTATCTATCGAAGTGAAGATTCTGGTGTAACTTGGCAAGTCACTGCCAGCCCTTGGGGTCCCCCCAGTGTTTCGGTTGGTTTCCCTATTGATATGCAATGCGATCCACGAGATACGGACCGTCTCTTTGTTAATAATTATGGTGGCGGAAATTTCTTATCGGAAGATGCTGGGAAGACGTGGATAAATGCCAGCCAAGGATATACAGGTGCACAAATCTTTGGCCTTTCCATTGCGCCTTCTGAACCAGAGCGAATTTATGTTGCCGGCTTTGGTGGACTTTGGCGCAGTGATGATGCTGGAACTTCCTGGCAGGGATTGAAAAACCCACCTCCTGGGTTAGCAAATATGCCCAGCCAAGGGATTGCAGTAGATCCGACTGATAGCAATCATGTGCTGGTAGCGAAGCATAAGATATTAGAGTCGAAGGATGGTGGGAAAAGCTGGGTGGTGCGCTGGTCTATGCAGGTTTTGGTAGGTCAGGGTATCTCTGAAGAACTAATTAGCCCGATGGCTCCAACGATCGCATTCGCTCCATCTGATGCTAAGACCCTTTATATTGGTTTTGGGCATGAAAATTGTCTTCTCTCTCACGAAATTAACTGTGAAACGACTCCTGTTGGAATATTGATTTCGAATGATGGCGGAGCATCCTGGGACTTGTCGGATGACCCACAAATAAAGCAGATAAATATCTTTGATGTTGCAGTGGAACATGATGATGCACAGCATGTTTATGCCGCAACTGAAGTTGGCTTATTTGAATCTGTAGATGGCGGAAAAAAATGGACGATGGTTTCAGTGAAAGTAGAAAATAACAAAATCCACGTTGTTGCTGTAGACCCATCTGACTCGCAGAAAATCTTGGTCGGAGTTGAGCGCGATGGTATTTATCGTAGCATCGATGGTGGTGTAACTTGGCAACATAGCATTGCTGGACTAGAGCCAAATGGGTCGATGCATGATATTGTTTTTGACCCAACTAACTCAGAGACTATTTATGCCAGCGACCTATTTAGTGGCGTTTATCGGTCTACAGATGGGGGAAATATGTGGATAAAAATCAATGAGGGCTTACGATCTCGAGCTACAAGGAGCCTTGCTGTTTCAGCAGATGGGCAACATCTTTATGTTGGCACAAACGAAGATGGGGTCTTACGACTGGATTTGAGCGGTGCCCCTCCAGAAGGGGTGGTAACAATAAATAGTAGTGCCGAAAACGACTCGTCGGGCGCTCAGCCTGCCATCCCGTGTTTAGGGAGTGTAGCGCCTCTTGCGCTGATTGCCACAGCTTGGATGTGGCGGCATAAAACAAAATGAACCTAGTTCGCCTTTGCTTTGTTAGTTTAACTTTTACGTTAGTGGCATCTGGGTGTAGCGCAAATAAAATCTCTGGCAGAGTTATAGATTCTAATGGCCCTGTGCCTGGAGCCACAGTTCGTATTCAGACGGCAGATGCGTACACTATCTCGGATGGGCAGGGCCAGTTTGCTGTGCATGCCGATGATGTGGCTTATATCACGGCTTGGGCATCTGGATACTACATCGCTGGCGTAGAAGCGAACCCGGGCAAAGATGTCGAGATTTATCTGGAAGCGCATACCGCGGAAGATAACCCCGAATACGAATGGCTGCCCTCTACATACCATTCTGGCGAAGGCGAAGACCAAGGCTGTGCGGCCTGTCATAGTCAGGAGAACAGCAAATTTGATTTTAGCCTGCCTGTGGACGAGTGGTTGCAGGATGCCCACGCTCAAACAGCAAGAAACCACCGTTTTCTAACAATGTACACAGGGCAAGATATTGGCGGCAATCAGAGTCCACTGACACGATACGGTTACAGCCGAGATTATGGTTCGTTTCCGCTACGTCCTGATCTCACCCAACCCTATTATGGGCCCGGCTACAAATTGGATTTCCCCGAAACAGCCGGAAACTGCGCTGCCTGCCATACCCCCCTTGCAGCAATAGATGATCCCTATGGAACTGACCCTACATCCTTAACGGGCGTTGACTTGGAAGGAATTTCCTGTGATTTTTGCCACAAGATCTGGGATGTACGTCTCGACCCTGCAACCGGCTTGCCCAGCGCCAATATGCCGGGAGTTTTATCCCTTGAATTTCGCCGCCCACCTGCTGACCATCAACTTTTTATCGGCCCCCTCGATGATGTTGCCCCCGGAGAAGATACCTACTCCCCCCTCCAAAACCAGAGTCAAT
>JABGQU010000088.1 GCA_018648605.1 Anaerolineae bacterium
TGGATTTATCTCGGGTTTTAAAATATTTTAGCCCCGTCACACGTTTTTTTCTGGTGCTTATATTTCTGGGCATACAGGTAGCAGCCCCTTTTCCCGGGGATTTGGGAAAGGTTCAAGCAGCTCCTGGTTTTGGGCCTCAGCAAGTTCCACAGGCGCAGACTGAGGCGTCCCCTCTTGTTTTAAATAAAAACATCGAAGGCGGTGCTACGACTGCACAAGTAGGCGATGTGATTTACTATCGCATTCTTTTTCAATGCAGCAGCCTAACGCAAGCCTGCGGTGCAATAAGAATTTTAGATGAATTGGACCCCAACCTGATCTATTTGCCCGGAAGCTCATACGTTTCAGGTGGCTATAGCATGGGGTATGACGGGGGAACGCATACCGTTACGATAACGCACCCTAACATGCAGGATGGCTCTCAGGGAGATGCGACAATTGCTGTTCGGGTAGATTATGATATGCGGCCTCTGCCGGGTACGATTAAAAATACGGTTAGGGGTTTCATGGATCCCGGCACAGGCGAGGTAGAATCAACACCAAAAAGCGCCCCCCCAATTACCGTTGAAACGGCGGCAGACCCGCCAGCCTGGGATGTGACCAAATCTTTAGTTAGTCCGATTATTGACCCAACCGTTAATACAAATGTTACTTATGGCATTGAGCTTTGCGCAAGCTATAACGAAGATAATACGCCTATCAGCAATATAGTTGTCACAGATACTTTGCCTTCAGGCGTTACTTATGTGTCTTCAAGTAATAGTGGGGTATATGATGGAGGAACAGAAATAGTTACCTGGCCTACAATTGCGGGTCCTGTTTATCCTGGAGATTGTGTAACACGCTATGTCATAATTCGCTATACTGACCCTCCATTTAGTGTGGGTAATAATGTGACCAACACGGTTGATGTGGAGGCAGATTATGAAGATAATGATGGCAACACCTGTCCATCCTGCCCAGTTGGGATAGATACAGTTTCCCTCCCCCATCCCATAGACATAATTCACGAAGAGCCTGATTATTCCAAAAGCGATACAGGCGACCCCGTCGGTTTGAATGGCGGAACAGGGAATTTCACTCTTAACCTGAATACCAATAATACAAATTGGCCCTCCGATGATCTGATCCTGATAGACAACCTGCCACCGGAATTGGAAGTCGTCAGGGTTGAGACCGGCACGTGGAGCATGACTAATGTCCGTGCTTATGTTGAGTATTCCAGAGATAACGGTGCCAACTACACTGCTTTTACCGGTCAGCCAATTAGCTATAATACCGGCGCCACCTATAACGCCCCATTTGACAATATTACAAACGTGCGCTGGCGTTTTGAATACGACCCCGGGACTGGCTATGTTCCGGGCTTGCCCTATACATGGGCATTCTCAGCCAGCCCAGGCATCCGTGTCACGCCTCGTCTTAATACCGATGATGGTCCTGCAATGGCAAACGCCGTAGCAGGTGTGGCATATACTAACTGTTTGCAAGTGACTCGTACAGATAGTGATGGGAACCCAACTACCGACCCTTGCAACAATGAAACCATGACAGTAGAAGATGACTTTGTCAGCTTGCGTGTCTCAAAAAGCGAAACATCCGGCACTGCCTGGGATGAATGGGAAGACCCAAATATTAATAGTTTCTCGTCCGATAGCGATTTAAAACCGGGCGACACCATGCGATATCGTATTTCGGTTGTTGTCACGGAGCGTTCTTCTGCGCCGCTGGTTGCGCCAACAATTCAAGATACGCTTCCTGGATCTCCTAATGAATTAATTTTTGTCCGTAACGGAACAGCGCAATTAGACGGTGTAGATTTGGCTACACAACCGATCTTTTCAGAGTCTGGCGGTGACCCAAACGTGCTTTTGTGGGAATTTCCAACCCTTACAGTGGATGTTGACGATACTGACCCGACAGAAGAGCATACCCTTACCGTTGAGTTTTTTGCCCGTGTTCCGCGAGGACAATCACCGGGACCACGCACGAATGATCTATACGTTGTGACAGATTCGGTCGATGCCTTCTGCGAAATTGGTACAGAGGTAAATGATGCTACAAATGGGGATGTGGATGGAGATAGCGATGCCGATGACCCGGCTTGTGTAAACCCTCATGATTATGTTGTCGAGAGTTCTGCTGCTTTACGCGGCGAAAAGTGGATCCGTAGTACCGATGCCGTGAATAGTGAAGTTGTTGACCATACCACTTTTGAACCTGACGTCTCTTGTCCTGTCGGCGGAACAACGGGTTTGCCGGGCGGAGGCAGCAATCCCTTTACGCGCTACCCTTGTATATCGCAAGCTTATCCTGAAGGCGCTTTAGGCCCGGGTGACCATGTGCCACCACCCAGCAGCACCACGCTGGACGATTTTGAATATAACTTGCGTATCTTCAACGACGGCAATGTGGACATGATCGACTACTATCTCTACGATATCCTGCCCTATGTTGGCGACACAGGTTCAGGCGGCGTGCTTTCTTCCGCTGACCGTTTATCTGAATTTCGCCCGACATTACGCGGTCCAATTCAGTTTATCAGCGGACCTTCAGGATTGGGTTCAGGTGATTTTACTATCGAATATAACCTGACGACCAATCCATGTCGCCCGGAAGTTTTCGATCAGCCGACAGGTTCAGCTCTTCCCTTTGGCTGTGATGATACCTGGACAACAACCTGGTCAGAAAATATGCGCTCCTATCGCATTGTTCTAACTTCAGGAGCGGGAATTGCCTATGCAGCCCCCGGAAGCGAATTACGCTTTGGTGTACCTATGTATATCCCGACCGATTCCCCGGTTGTGGGTACTTTTGATGCGGACGATGCTCAATCGCTGGAGATTGCCTGGAACTCTTTCTCTCATGTGGGTTCATACGATCATGACGGTGACGGTATTACACCGCCCAGTACACTGCCCAGACCTTTGCTTGCTTCCGAGCCGCGTAAGGTTGGTATTACCATCCCTGAAGTAATGAGTGTTGGCAATCGTGTCTGGCGTGACTCAGATAATAGCGGCACAATCAACCCACCTGATGATACTGCTCCCGGTATTGCTAATGTTGTTGTCGAACTGTACCGAGCAGACGATACATTCATAGCCACAACGACAACAGATAGCGAAGGATATTATCTGTTTAGCAACATCATTCATGATGACACGACACCTGCAAATAATGACTACTATATAATGATACCTTCGAGCAATTTTATTTCTACCGGTCCTTTATATCAACTACGCAGCAGCACCGGCGAAGGTGACCTGCCGCCGAATACAAACTATATCAACCCTGCGACGAATGTAGACGACAGTGAAGACGATGGTATTGATCCCACACCTCCAGATGGCGGGGGGAATGTGGATAGTGCGGTCTTTACGCTAACACCAGGAACTGAACCAACTTCAGAAGCCGATCTTTCGAATAATGATCGCGATGGCGTTCCAGGAGCGCGACGCGGCGTTAATGGCGAGCCGGATGACAACAGCGATCTGACGATTGATTTTGGCTTCTTTGGTGGCAATGACATTCCGTATAGTATCGGGAACCACGTTTGGTACGACAACGGCACAGGTGCCAATCTCAATAACGGCATATTTGATAGCGCTGATGAAAACCCTGTTATTGGCGTAAGAGTAAATCTTTACCGCGATGGCGATGATGATGGTGTTGCCCAGGCAGATGAGCTGATTCGCTGGGATGAAACGGATGCGGGTGGCTTCTATCTCTTTGATAACCTTGATCCCGGCCCCTATATTCTCGAAATCCCTGCTGCAGAGTTTGCCGATGGACAGCCTCTGGCAGGTTGGTTCAGCAGCCATGTAACTGAAACCGATCCGGATACAAATGGAGATCTAAACGACAACGGTCTTGATGAAGAATTCCCTCGGACCAATGGCGTATTGAGTGATGTAGTTCATTTGGAAATCACACCAAGTGAACCGACTAGCGAAACCCACCTTAGTTTGGAAGCTGATCCGGGTTCTCCTGCAAACGAAGGCTTTAACCCAACAGGTTGGGATGGACCAAACTCACGCGGTCGCTTCGGTGAAGAAGACAATACCAGTAATCTGACGGTGGACTTTGGTTTCATTCCTCCCATGAGTCTGGGTAATCGTGTCTGGATCGATGATGGTGCTGGAGAAGCAACTTTCCGCGCTGGGTATAACAACGGTGTCCAAGACGGCACGGAAGCAGGCGTAGGCGGCGTGCGCGTTGAACTTTATCGTGATGACAACGGAACACCCGGTTTGCAACCAGGTGACGGTGCAGGTGATGATACAAGGATCGAACGTGTTAGCACCGATGCCAGTGGTTATTACCTCTTCGATCTTTTACAGCCGGGTAATGACTACTATGTACATATCCCCGCATGGAATTTCGATACCACAGGCAGACCTTTGCGCGATTATGTCAGCAGCTTTGACCCAAACCATACAACCATTCCCGCAGATGATCTTGAAGATATGGATGACAATGGTATTGACGATGCAGACCCATCATCCAATGGCATTACGAGTTCTCAAATCACGATGGCGTATGGAACAGAACCACTAACGCCAACAAACGAAACGGATATTAGCCCTGATTACGGTACCAACAATGTCGGTCTCTATGGTCAGGAAGATGCCAATAGCAACCTGACGATGGACTTTGGATTTATCCTCCCTCCGCGCAGCTTGGGCAACTTCCTCTGGTACGACGATAACAATAACGGAGAATTGGATGGCGGCGAGACGAACCTGCCCTCGGGCGTGCGAGTCAGTCTTTATCTGGATGCCGACGACAACGACGAACCCGACGACCTCGGTACACTTAATGACCGTACGGACGATTGGGTGCTCTTTGATATAACCGACGCAAGCGGCTACTATCTTTTCGATAATTTGCCAGCGCGAAACTATATCGTCGGCGTCGATTCAGGTAACTTCACAGCCAGCTTTGATCCAGACGGTAGTGGCACGGCCTGGTCTACGGCCCCGGGTGTTTTATTAGGCTATGCGAGCAGCACAACGACCTACGACAACGCCACAAATAATGACGACAGCCGAGACAACGGTGTTGATCGTCTCAGCCCTGAAAACCCCACAACTTCGCCCCACGGGATCATTTCCACGACGATTGACCTCTCCCTTACGTCCGGCTTCCCAACCATCGAGATGGACAGTGGAGATACAAGCACCGCATCCGGTTTCAATCCGACGGCTGGCGATGGGCCCAACTCGCGCGGACGCTATGGCGAGACGGATGCTCGTAGCGACCTGACTATTGACTTTGGCTTTTTCAAACCGATGAGTCTTGGTAATCGCGTCTTTCTGGACGATGGGGCAGGGGCGGGCACATCGAATAATGGCATTATGGACGGGACAGAAGTGCCTATTGCAAATGTGCGTGTGGAACTTTACCTCGATGATGACGGCACACCGGGTTTGGATATTGACAACGACACACGTGTGGCTTGGGATATTACCGACTCTGGCGGTTATTATCTCTTCGACCGGCTTGTCGAAGGAAGTTTTTTTGTCCATATCCCGGCAGGCAACTTCACATCCAGTTACGACCCCACAGGCGGAGTAGGCACAGCAGGAGGCGCTCTTTATGGGCTCAACAGCAGTAACCCGACCGGAACCGAAAATATCGGCGTTGGCGGGAATCCATATACACCTTCAATGGATCGCGACGACAATGGCGTAGATGATAGTGCGCCCTATACAAACGGTATCTCCAGTGGATTGATTGTGCTCTTACTGGATAACGAACCGAGTAGCGAGAGCGAGCTCAGCGCCGAATCTGATCCTGGCTCGCCGACGAATGATGACTTCGATCCAACAGGCTGGGATGGAACCACCCCAGGGTCACGTGGGCGTTGGGGTGAAACCGATATAAACAGCAACCTGACCATCGACTTCGGTTTCTTCCCCGTATTCTCTCTTGGCAATCGAGTTTGGTTCGACACGAATAACGATTCCACAATGGGAACAGGTGAAGTCGGAGTCAGTGGCGTGCGCGTCCAACTTTATAATTCTGACGGCACATCCGAAATCCTGGTTGGCGTGGATGGCGTCCTCGACACATCCGATGACGGAACTGGGGGTATGCTGACGGATGGCAGTGGTTATTACCTCTTTAACAATCTTCCGGCAGGCGACTATACAGTTGTCTTGCCATCCAGCAACTTTGCCGGCAGCGCCGTTCTGGATGGATACTGGTCATCCGGCACAAGCCGTGATGGAACGGGGGCAGTGACAGAAGCCACAGCACCCGACCCCGATACAAATACTGACCTCAACGACAACGGCACATTGCAAAATAGCGGTTCTTTTAATAGTGGTGTGATTGCGTTACCTGTTACGCTAGGACCTACTTATATTGAACCGGAAAACGAAACCGATCTTGCTGCTGGCGGGCAGGGGCAACCTGACAACCAGGCAAATATGACCGTAGACTTTGGCTTCTACACGATGACTCTCGGCAATTTGGTCTGGCTTGATACAGATTACAGCGGAACTGTGACAGGCGTAGAAGTAGGTATTGATGATGTCAGTGTTGAACTTTATGCCGCTGATTCTTCAGATAATCCTGTTGGCACAGCGCTGGGGAGTGTTGTAACAGGTAGCGGTAGCTGGGGAGCAGGTGAATATGGCTTTACGGGTTTGCCTGCTGGAGATTACATCCTCCGCATCCCGGCAGCTGAATTTGAAGGCACAGAAACCCTTGTCGGTCATGTGACCAGCGAAGGCGCTGCCAGCTATTATGAACCTGCGCCTGATGCAGATATAGATACTGCTGACAACGACGATAACGGCTCAGAAACAGGCGGCACAACGGGCTCCGGTGGCTATATCCAGTCTGAAGTTGTTACATTGACCCCGGCCGCAGAAGCCACCTTGGATCACGCCACCGGAACAACCAATGAGCCACGTGTCGATTTTGGTGTCTTCAAACTTTCCACAACAGCCAAAGCGCTCATCGCTACCAGCGAAGCAGCCTCGCCCGGTACGCAGGTCTTTGTTGGTGAAACACTCACCTACCAGATCCAACTCACCATCCCACCGGGAACGATGTACTCCCTCAAAGCCGCGGACGTATTGGATGAAGGGCTGGCATTTGACGACTGCATCAGCGTTGCCGTCTCCAACACCACAAATGTGACCACCACCCAGGTGGGCGGCTTCGATGCAGCTTGCCCCGCAGCCTCCAGCGATCCCAACGTGACGAACACAGGACACAACGTCACCTTCAATTTTGGCGATGTGACCAATAGCGGCACGACGGATGAAGGTATTACGGTGCAATACCATGTAGTTGCCCTTGATATTGCTTCAAACGCAAACGGCGCGGATGATATCAATAACCAGGTTCTCTGGACGTGGACAGGCGAAGAACGTCCCGGTCAGGCCCCTCCAGTTGAGATCATCGAACCGGATATGGACATCACCAAATCAACGGACATAACCACCGCGCCCCTTGGGGCAACCATCCCCTTTACGATCGATATCTACCAGACTGATGACAGCACTGCTACAGCTTACGATGTCATCATCACAGATGTGCTCCCCGAAGGCTTGGAATATGTAAATGGCACCATAAGTGCCGGCTCCCCCTTTGCTTGGGATGTTTTTGATTATGATCTAGCTACAAAAACCATGACCATCACCTGGCACGAGTTCCCACTGCTGGATGGCGCAGAAAAAGCACGCACCACAGTCACCTTTGATACCATCTTTGTAGGGCCTGCACCGCTTGTAAACGAGGCAAATGTTGAGTGGACCAGTCTACCGATCGACCCTCAGTTAGATGGCACGCCTGTACAGCAGTCAACATATAACGAAGCTTCGACTGAGCGCTGGTATGATCCTGCGGATCTGGTAGAAATAGATGATTACGGACGCTCTTCAGATATTAGAATAGATATCCCGCGCTTGCCCTCAACTGGCTTCGCCCCGAACCGCATTACCTCGCTCCCCGAGCAGCCAGTTGCCAAGAATTACCAGGGTCTGAGCAGTACCTGGGTAGAAGTATCACAATTGAATTTGACCTTACCCATTGTCGGTGTTCCACTTCGGGGTGAAGGCTGGGATCTAACATGGCTGGGCGCTCAAGCCGGTTATCTCGAAGGCACTGCTTACCCGGGCTTGCCCGGCAATACAGCTATTACTGCGCATGTCTACTTGCCTAATGGACAGCCCGGCCCCTTTGTAGACTTGAGTACGCTTAAATGGGGCGACGAGGTCATCCTCCACGCCAATGGACAGCGTTATATCTATCAGGTACGCACGCAGCGTAAAGTCTGGCCTAATGATCTTTCTGTTATTGAGCATGAAGATTATGACTGGATCACACTCATTACTTGTCAGGGATATGATGAGTTTTTGGAGACCTACAACTATCGCATTGCAGTACGTGCTGTTCTGATCGATGTTCAGGCAGAATAAAAAAGAAATTGCCTAACTGAAAAAAGCCCCGCAATCTTATAAAGATTGCGGGGCTTTTGTTGAAAAATGGTAGTAAGTTAGGGTCAGGCGCGATTCGGTTTATCATCCTTATTTTCGATAAATTCACGCGCGGCAAGATCGGGGGCTTGAAGAGGGTGCTTCTCATGCTCCGCAAGATAATGTTGCCGATCCAAGACCCATAGATATAAGTCGCCTTCAGTTTTGTCGGGAAAATTCTTGAGTACGTCGCTTTCTTGAATTACGTTAATAATAGGGAGATAAACTGTGTCATACCAGTGCATAACAGCTTCATCTTCGGGAATATCGCGTTTGAGATCAATGCCCATAAAATAGCGATGCACGGCGATGTGCTCGAGCATGCGCATGAAGCCATCAGGAATATTGAGTTTGATATTTGCTTCAGGGCGGAGCATATCGAGTTGTGAGCGTTTGAGAAATTCAACCTTTTGCCCTAAGACCGTTAAGTCTTCGGGGCGCAGATCAGCCGTGATGGAAACTTTTGTAGCGCATTCACGCACTTCGGCGTCGATGAAGAGTTGCCCTTGCTCACGTGCTACAGAAACGCGATGATGCCCATCGACGACAAAATAGACTTCGCCAACTTTGTAGAGAACGACGGCGGGCAGGCTAATATCATCGTAGAAGGCACGGTTAACACGCTGCCAACGTGAGGCTGTTTTATCGTGCTTGGGCAGGAAGGCTCGATCAAATTCATGATAGCGGTTCAGACTGCCGCTGATTTTTTTTATATCAACAACTTCAACGCCACGATAAATGGGACCCCCAATGGAGAGCTTCTCTCGAATTTCATCATAGGAGAGGAGTGTTTTCGGGCGCCCGGAGAGCGCGGCCCAAACATCGTTAAAAAAGGCTTTAAAGCGTGCGCGTTTGAAATCTGCGCTAGCACGGGATGCAATAGTATTATCAGGCATTTTTTATTTCTATAATTTTATAAGGGTAAATATTCATGATCTGGGTTTCTCCAAATTCTGTTGTAGAGGCTTCCAGATTTTGCCGGTAAAAGTGGGTATGCCCATGAAAGTGGTACTGTGGCTTTGCCCATTGAATAAGAAGATTGAGTGCTCTCAGCCCCTGATGGGCTCTTGTATCGTCGTCGTGGATGCCAAAAGGCGGCGAGTGAGTGATGAGAATATCGAGGGCACGCCCATAACGCAGACGATTGATGAGCAGGCGGGGAAGAAGTTTGAATACGCGGAAATACATTTCGAACTGTGTGTATTGGTTGACTCCATTAGGGCGATAGCGAATACTGCCGCCGATACCTGCAATGAGCAGTTTTTTTGTATAAATGGTCTTTTGGTCGAGATTGGAACAACCCTCTGCTTTGGAGGCTTTATTTCTTTTGTTAAATTTCGGGTCGTGATTTCCTGGTACATAATAGAGCGGTTTATTAATGATCGTGACGAGATATTCGAGATAGTCGTAGGGCAGATCGCCACAGCCGAGGATCAGATCGATATCCTTGAAATATTGATTTGCGGCGAGGGAATAGATTCGCTCGATGACTTGGTCACTAACTGCCAGAATTCTCATATCGAAACGTATTGTGCCCTAATCCGATTGAGATGGCAAGAGGTCGCCGTTATAATATGATCTGCTGCTTATCAAGAATAAGTCAATATGGAGATCAATGCCTGCAATGAAAAGAACAACTGCCCAAGCCGTCGGCTACTTCGGCGTATATTTTCTGATCGGCGTTATCGTTGCCTCGCTGGGACCGACCCTGCCTGCTCTGGCGGAAAATGTAGGCGTAGGCTTTGCCGCGATCAGCAGCCTCTTCATCGCGCGTTCTTTTGGTTATCTGGTCGGATCCCTATTCGGTGGCAGGCTCTATGACCGCCTAAACGGACATTACCTCCTCGCGTCGTTATTGCTTATTTCCATGCTCACTCTGGCATTTGTTCCTGTGGTTGGAACCATGCTCATCCTGGCTAGCACCTTCTTCCTGATCGGTGCAGCTCAAGGAGGTATGGATGTCGGCGTAAATACCCTTTTGGTGCGCGCAAGCACATCTAATATTGGGGTATATCTCAATGCCATGTTTTTCTTTGCGGGCATCGGTAGCTTTCTCATTCCCATCTATTTAGGCAGGGTTTCGTTGGCATGGGGGTATCGTGGGATAGCCTTAGCGCTGATCCCGATCTTTTTATGGGTTTTCTTCACCCCTGCGCCTGAAATCCCCCAGCGTGCAGCCGAAGGTGAAAACGCAAAATTAAGCGACCCTGTTCTCTACATCGCTTTTATTTTGTTGGCATTTATTTTCATTGGTTCAGAAGTCAGTTACGGCGGTTGGCTTTTTACCTACTTTGCCAGCAGCGGCTTGGGCAGTGAAAGCACAGCTTACACACTCAATTCAATTTTTTGGATGTCGATCATGCTCGGGCGTTTGCTTGCCATTCCTGTTGCAGCGCGTTTTAAATTAGAGCGCATCATCGTCGCCTATTTGGCGGGTGCTGTCATCAGCGCGGGCATCCTCTATTTTTTGCGTGCCCACGCTATCGCCGTCTGGGTTGGTTCCATCGGGATGGGTCTCAGTATGGCTGCCCTCTTTCCTTCCACGTACACGCTCGTACAGCAGCGTATGAAGCTTTCTGGCAAGCTGACAGGGATGGTCTGGGCGATGGGCAGTTTGGGGGCGATGACCTTGCCGTGGGTGATCGGTCAGCGGATTGAACGAGTCGGCCCCGCCTCCATGATGCAGACCATGCTCCTCGTCTGGATTCTAGCCCTTGGCATCTTCCTCGCCGCCCTGCGCCCGCGACCCTCGGCTGGTTCCCGTTAAAAGGGCATCTTCTAGCAATAATTTAATATTTCTTCAATATCTCCACAAATAGTTGTATGAACCAAGGGAAAAGTTTATACTAACAATATGTCCGAAAAAATTCTCGTCGTAGAAGATGAGCCAGCCTTACAAGAAACCATTGCCTACAATCTCAAGAAGCAGGGATATGAAGTAGAGATCGTAGGGGATGGGCACGCCGCTCTTGAAGCGGCACGCAAATTGACCCCCGATTTGCTTCTGCTCGATATTATGCTTCCTGGCCTCGATGGATTTGAGATCACCCGCATCCTTCGGCGTGGGATGAATATCCCCATAATCATGCTCACCGCCCGCGATGACGAGATCGACCGCGTCGTTGGCTTGGAGATGGGCGCAGATGACTACCTGACCAAACCCTTTTCGATGCGTGAATTAATGGCACGCGTCAAAGCCCAGTTACGCCGCTCACGATTGCATAAAGAAGAGCTTCAAGAGCATATCAAAGAGGCATCTCCCCAAGAAGCACTTATCTTTAATAATTTAATTATTAATACCACTCGCCACGAAGTGACTCTCAATAAAGAGGTCCTTATTCTCAAACCAAAAGAATACGAACTCCTACTCTTCTTTGCTGAACATCGCGGGCAAATGCTCTCGCGTGAACTAATTCTTGAGCGCGTCTGGGGCTGGGACTATGTCGGCGACAGCCGCACCGTAGATGTTCACATCCGCTGGTTGCGCAAGAAGATAGAGGCCGATCCATCCAAGCCTGAACGCCTTATCACCGTGCGTGGTGGTGGCTATAGGTTTGAAGGATAGAAATCCACCAGTTCCTGAGCGGAGCGATGACCGTAGGGAAGAGCGCAGACGAAGGGCGGGGTATCTAATAATCTGTCCTTCGTCACAGGCTCAAAAGCAGTCGCCTTCCGTTCAGGAACTCTAAATCTATAAAACTATGTCTCCCACCTTCCTCTACACCCTCATCGCCATTCTCCTGACTCTCCTGCTCTGGCTGGGGTGGCACAGCTATGTATTAAAGCGACGTGTTGTTGAACTCACAAAAGCCGTGCTTAATACAAGCAATCAGCCATTGCCGCAAGATATGCCCCATTTGGAAGAACTTTCCAACGCCATCGCTGCGTTGCAAAGCCAGTTTCGTGATCGTCTTGCAGATGCCAACGCTGAAGGCGCGCAACTGGCTGCTGTGATTGAGCAAATCCCTGATGGCATCATCATCGCTGACGAGGAGGATAAAATCCAATTCGCCAACCCGGCAGCCCATACGCTGCTTGAAAACGCAAGTCTACTCGAATCCAGGGTCGTTCAGGCTTTGCGCTACCATCAATTGATTGAAATTTGGCAAAAATCAAAGAAAACAAAGACGGTGCAAAGCGATGTTCTTGAGATACCTTTCCAGCGTGGCTTTCTGCAACTTGTCGTTGCTCCCGATCAATATGCTCCTGGCGGCAGCTTACTTCTCATCCAGGATTTGACTCGTCTGCGCCATCTCGAGACTGTGCGACGTGATTTCATCAGCAATCTCTCGCATGAACTCCGCACGCCCCTCGCCTCCTTGCGCGCGCTCACTGAAACCCTCCAAGATGGTGCGCTCGACGACCCTCCTGTTGCTCAGCGTTTTCTGAGTCGCATCGAAACCGAAGTAGATGCCCTCACCCAAATGGCGCAAGAATTACTCGATCTTTCACGCATCGAATCGGGGCAGATCGAGTTAAATTTGCAAAACACTACGCCGCAAAAAATTCTACAACGCGCAACCGAGCGAATGCGGATGCAAGCTGAGCGGGCAGATATTCATCTAGTACTGGATTGTCCAAATGAGCTACCAAATATCCAAGCAGATGTGGCGAGGATTGAGCAGGTTTTGGTGAATCTTATTCATAACGGAATCAAGTTCACGTCCATGGGTGGGACGGTGACGCTCTCCGCCGAATCTGGCTCCCGTTCAATCCGCTTCGCTGTTTCAGATTCAGGAATCGGTATCCCAGCGAATGATCTACCCCGCATTTTTGAACGTTTCTACAAAGCCGATCCCTCCCGCAGGAGTAGAGGCACAGGGCTGGGGCTATCCATCTCGAAACATCTCATCGAAGCTCACGGGGGAAAACTTTGGGCAGAGAGTGTCGAAGGGCAAGGGAGCACTTTTTATTTTGAATTGCCGATAAACTGAAAGAGAAATATAGAGCGATCTGAGAGCGCAATTATTCTGCGCTCTTTTTTTGTTAACCAGATGTTAAAGAACCGTTCGGGGGAATTTAATAGGCTCTCGCTAAGATTAGGGCATGAAAACTAAAAGAGAAAATCACATGAATAGAAATTTCATTACCTTACTTGTACTAATCGTCGCCAGCCTGGCTCTTGCAGCTTGTGGCGGCTCCGCTGAGCCTGTTGCTGCTCCCCAAACTGAAGCAACTGCTGCTCCGCAGACTGTTGTTGAAGAAGCCATAGAAGAAATGCACGAAGGGATGCTCCCGATGGTTGACCCCGCTACTGTAAGTGGCGATGTGGTCTCTGCTGGCAGTTCCACCGTTTTCCCCCTCGCCGAAGTGATGGCAGAACGCTTTCTGGATGAAGGCTTCTCTGGTCAGGTGACTATCGACTCCATCGGCTCCGGTGGCGGATTCGAACGTTTCTGCGAAACTGGTGAGACCGATGTTTCCAACGCTTCCCGCCCTATCAAAGACAGCGAAGTTGAAGCCTGCGCCGCTCTTGGTCGCAGTCCGATCGAGTTCCGCGTTGGTACCGATGCGCTCGCCGTTGTCGTCAGCAAAGAGAATGACTTCCTGACCGATGTGACCCTCGAAGAACTCGCTGCTATCTTCTCGACCGCCGAAAAATGGTCTGATATTCGGGCTGAATTTCCCGATGAAGATATTCTGCGCTATATCCCCGGCACAGACAGTGGCACTTTTGACTACTTTGTAGAAGAAGTTTTTGAGAAGGAGAAAGCCCCGATCTTGTCGGCATCAAATACCCAACTTTCTGAAGATGACAACGTTCTCGTTCAAGGTATCACCGGTAGCCCTTACGCCATCGGTTTCTTCGGATACGCTTATTACGCCGAAAATGCTGAGAGCTTGAATATCACCGCCATTGACGGCATCGAAGCCTCTGCTGAGACTGTTGACGCTGCAAGCTATCCGCTGGCTCGCCCGCTCTACATTTACTCGGATGCTGGCATTATGCAAGAGAAACCCCAAGTTGCTGCTTATATCAACTTCTTCCTGACTTATGTCAACGAAGAGATCGTTGAAGTCGGTTACTTCCCCGCAAATCCCGCCGTGCTTGAAGCTGCGCAAGATGCTTGGCTTGAGGCAATGGGTCAGTAAATTGAAAACCTTTGTACGCGGATAGCACGGAGTGACACGGAAAGGGCTTGAAAGTTATGGAAAAAACAAAAAGCTCTTCTCCGTGTCATCCGTGTTCTTCCGTGTACAAAAAAAGAAGGTTCTATGCAATCATCAAACTCCATTGATCTACGCAAAAAGCGACGTTGGGGTGAAAGCCTAATTCAGGCATCGCTCTTTTTAGCGGGCGCATTTTCCATTTTAACCACAGTCGGCATTGTCTATGAATTAGGCAAAGAAGCGATGAATTTCTTTTCGCAGGTTTCCGTGTGGGAATTTCTGACCGGCACACAGTGGAACCCCCAGATCGAGCAATTTGGCATTTGGGCGTTACTTAACGCAACCTTGATGACCACGATCATTGCCATGTTGGTCGCTCTCCCCATCGGGTTGAGCATCGCCCTTTATTTGAGCGAGTACGCCACACATAAAGCTCGTCAAACGCTGAAACCCATTCTCGAAGTTTTGGCGGGCATTCCCACCGTTGTTTACGGTCTTGGATTCAAGTCGTAAGTGCAACAGGTTGATATCCGAAGAATACCTCATA
>JABGQU010000089.1 GCA_018648605.1 Anaerolineae bacterium
TCACTGTAGCCCTTCTGCTTGTTGGCGGTGCTCTTGGTGCAGCTTTGCTCTCCAAGGGAGATGCCGCACCAATGGCTACAGAACCCGCTATGCCAGCCAATCCATTGGGAGATGCACCGATGGCAGTTGCGGGGCCAACATCCTTCCCTTGGGCATTGGTTCTAGGATTTGCCGCCTTCGCTACGATCGCATTTGCAGCCTACTATCTTGTCCAAGGGCTTGGCTGGGAAAATATCCGTGCCGAACGTTCTTTTGACCTCTTGATGCTCGTCGGCACGCTCGTTATTCCACTCCTGACACCGCTTATATCAAAGATATTTGGCTGGAGCATTCCCACAACAACGCCCGAACTCGCCGGAATGCTAACACAAGATTATATTCAAATTGGCGTGGCAATTCTTATCACCTTCGGCATTAGCACCGCGCTTGGACTTTGGTGGAAGGCAGAAACTTGGTGGAAAAACGCACTGCTCTTCTACGCACTTTTCACTATTCTTTTCACCACTCTTTTTACAAATAGCAGCGGTTTCTTCACTGGCATTTTCGGCTCACTCGGCTACTGGATGGTGCAGCAGGAAGTCGCCCGTGGCGGTCAGCCTTGGTATTATTATGCCTTCGTTCAAATCCCGATCTACGAATTCCTCCCCGCGCTCGGCGTTTGGGTCGGGGTCTATTACGGCTTCAAGAAAAAAGCATCTATAGAAACAGAAAAAGAATACACAGAATCTGATACACCAGCGCCACCAGCACTTTTTGACTCATCCACTACTTTTGCGCTGCTAAGTTGGTGGACTCTCAGCAGCCTCATTGCATATTCCTATGCTGGCGAACGCATGCCCTGGCTCACCTACCACATCACCCTCCCCATGATCCTGCTCACCGCATGGGGGCTAAATCACTTCGTCAAAAATATCTCATGGGATGAACTCCGCGCTAAAAAAGGATGGTTGGGAGCCGCACTTATTTTCATCTTCTTCACGAGTCTCACAAACACAATCCTTGGCGCAGGCGGTTCATTTCAAGGGAAGGGCTTAGAGCAATTGCAGGCCACGAGTGAATTCCTACTCCCTCTGATTATAGCGATTGCAAGCGGGATAGGCCTCTTCTACATCTTCCGTGATTGGACATGGCAAAACCTCACCAGCTTAACCACACTCGTGATTTTTGGCTTGCTCACGTTATGGACAGGTCGTGCCGCCTACAGAGCCGCCTACATCAACTACGACAGCGCGAAAGAATACCTTGTCTACGCCCACGCTGCACGGGGCGTTAAAGACGTCATGGCACAAGCCGAAGAAATATCCATGCGCACTAGTGGAGACTTAAACGCAGTCATCGCCTACGATGCCAGCGCACCCGATACGGGCATTTCCTGGCCCTTTGTCTGGTATTTACGCGATTTTACAAATCTACGCTCCTTCGATGCCCCCACGCGCTCCTTAAGAGATGCTTCTGTCATCGTTGTGGATGAAAAGAACTTCGACAAAATAGAACCCGTTGTCGGTGAAGGTTACTATCGCAGCGACTATATTCGTATGTGGTGGCCTAATCAGGATTATTACGGCTTGGTCAACAACAGAGACCCGCATATGCTCTTTGCATCGGATTATCCCTGCACGGGCGTATTCAGCGTCTTCAAGCTATTCAGCAGCAAAGATTTCTCACGAGTCTGCGAAGCATTCACTGACCCCGCTATCCGCGCAGGCCTGATCGATATCTGGGCAAAACGAGATTTCACCAAATATGCTCAAGCAACGGGCAAATCGGGTTTTGGCCCCACAGACTGGAATCCCGCCGACAAGATGCGGCTCTACGTCCGCAAAGATGTTGCCTCCCAAGTCTGGAATTATGGTGTTCTCCCCGAAACAAGCGAATCCATAACTATTGACATCTACGAAGACAATACCATTATGCTCTCAGCCGATCTCACAATCGGCATGAACGGGGCTGCTGAAGGCCAATTCAGCGCTCCGCGCGGAATTGCTTTTGCGCC
The DNA here is from genome assembly GCA_018648605.1 of Anaerolineae bacterium. GTDB lineage: Bacteria > Chloroflexota > Anaerolineae > Anaerolineales > Villigracilaceae > Desulfolinea. The sequence goes on from JABGQU010000089.1 coordinate 1,994, forward strand.
AGATGGCAATTTTTATGTGGCAGATTCACGCAATCACCGCATTCAGCATTTTGATGCCGATGGTAACTTTATCAATATGTGGGGACAGTTCGGTGATGCAACCTTCGAAGATCTGCCCGGCGGCACTTTCAATGAACCTTGGGGCATCGCAGTTGGACCCGATGGCTCTGTTTATGTTTCAGATACATGGAGTCATCGCATCCAAAAATTTGATGCAGACGGAACCCCCATCACACACTGGGGCTATTATGGGCAGGCAGAAGATGGATTTGCCTTCTGGGGGCCACGCGGAATCGCTGTAGATTCTGATGGCAATGTATACGTTTCAGACACTGGCAATAAACGCATCGTCAAATTCAACTCGAATGGTAGCTTCATCACCGAGTTCGGCCAAACGGGGATGGGCGCAGGAGAATTCGACGAACAAGTTGGTGTTGCAGTTGACGATGAAGGTATTGTCTACGTCACCGATACGTGGAATCAGCGCATTCAGACTTTTATTCCCAACGACGATGGCACAGTTTACTTCTCACTAAATCAATGGGATGTAAGTGCTTGGTACGGGCAATCGCTCGATAACAAACCCTTCTTGACAGTTGATAACCAAGGCTCTGTTTTTGTGGCAGACCCCGAAGGCTATCGCGTTTTGCAATTCTCATCCGAGGGTGAATTTATCCGCACCTGGGGAGATTATGGCTTTGATAGCCAAAGCTTTGGGCTTGCGGCCGCAGTCGCGGTTGATGCCGAGGGGCATGTCTGGGTCACAGACGCGGGCAATGATCGGGTGATGCGTTTTATGCTACCTGAATAATGCAGGAAATAAGGCTACAAAAGTCTCCAAGATTTTTGTAGCCTTTCTCTTTTAAACGGTATCACCCAAAGGGGCAACATCATGCCTTTTGAGTGCAGGCAAGCCTAAAACTGGAGCGTTCCACTCTGTCATTTATATCCAAGATAAATATCACTCATCCGTTAAAAAAGGTCTGTATTTTTCTCCCGATGGTATAATTGTTTTGTTAAATTGTCTTTACAAATCCTTAGAGTAAAAGGAGTTTGCATGAAAATTCATGAGTATCAATCAAAACGTGTTTTCGCCGAATATGGCGTGCCGATCCCAAAGGGAAAGGTTGCGGTTTCGCCCAAAGAGGCCTACGCTATCGCCAAAGATTTAGGTGGCAAAGTAATTGTAAAATCGCAAGTGCTCGTAGGCGGGCGCGGAAAAGCTGGCGGTGTAAAACTCGCCAATAACCCCGAAGAAGCTGAAAAACATGCTGCCAATATTTTGGGCATGGATATTAAAGGGCTAACTGTTCGCAAGGTCTTGATCGACGAAGCATCGAATATCAAAAGTGAAATTTATTTGGGCATCACCAATGACCGTGAAAAAAGAATGCCTGTGATGATGGTTTCTGCCGAAGGCGGCGTAGAAATTGAAGAAGTTGCTCGCGTTACTCCTGAAAAGATCATCAAAATGTACATCAATCCACTTTTGGGATTGCAAGGTTATCAAATTAGAGATATTGCAGCGAGCATTGAACTTCCCCGCAAAAACTGGAAAGAGTTTGGCATAATCGCCAATGGTCTTTGGAAAGCATATAACGGCAGCGACGCAACGCTCGCCGAGATTAACCCCCTGATCATTACAGAAGAAGAAACGCTGCTAGCTGTTGATGGCAAGATGCTCATCGACGATAGCGCCCTTTTCCGTCATCACGATCTGGCTGAAATGCGCGATCTCGATACCGAAGCAGAATCTGAAACCATTGCCCGCGAAAACGACTTGGCTTATATCCAATTGGATGGCGAGATCGGTTGTATGGTCAATGGCGCAGGCTTGGCGATGACGACGATGGATATTGTCAATCTTTTCGGCGGCAGCCCCGCAAACTTCCTGGATATTGGCGGCGGCGCGAATGCTGAAAAAGTTGCAGCTGCCTTCCGCATCATACTCTCTGACCCCAAAGTGAAAGCTGTTCTTATCAATATCTTCGGTGGCATCACTCGTGGTGACGAAGTTGCCAAAGGTATTTTGGAAGCGATCGAAGAGGTCAAACCTGAAGTTCCGATGGTTGTCCGCTTGGTCGGCACGAACGCAGAAGAAGGGCGCGCCTTGCTCGCCGATGCCGATATGCTTACCGCAGAAACTCTGGTTGAAGCAGCTCAGAAAGCTGTCGCTGCCGCAAAGGAGGCTTAAGATGAGCATTTTAGTCAATAAAGATACTCGACTTTTAGTACAAGGGATCACCGGTAACGAAGGTCTCTTTCATACCCAGCAAATGGTCGCTTATGGGACAAATGTCGTCGCAGGCGTGACCCCCGGCAAGGGTGGCGAGTGGGTAATGGACGGGAAGGTCCCCGTCTTTGATTCCGTTAAACTCGCAGCTGAAGCGACTGGCGCCAACGCCAGCGTTATTTTTGTCCCCGCACGTTTTGCCGCTGACGCGATCTTCGAAGCCGCCGACGCTGGCCTTGACTTGGTCGTCTGCATCACCGAAGGTGTCCCCGTCAAAGATATGATGCGTGTTCGTGCTTATATTGACCAACTCGAAACCCGCTTGCTTGGACCCAATTGCCCCGGCTTGTTGACCCCCGGTGAAGCCAAAGTAGGCATCATCCCCGGCAATATTGCTATTCCTGGTAATGTTGGCGCGGTCTCCCGCTCTGGCACATTAACCTACGAAGTCCTTTACGCGCTAAAACAGAAAAATATGGGTGCGTCCACTTGTGTAGGAATTGGTGGCGATCCTGTTAACGGCACTAACTTCATAGACGTGCTTTCCATGTTCGAGGAAGATCCTACAACCGATAAAGTTGTCATGCTCGGCGAAATTGGCGGTACAGACGAAGAAAAAGCCGCTGAATTTATCGCCACAAAGATGACCAAACCGGTTGCCGCTTTCATCGCGGGGCAAACCGCCCCTCCCGGCAAAAGAATGGGACACGCAGGTGCGATCATTCAGTCTGGTTCTGGCGCAGCAGCCGACAAGATCAAAGCACTCGAAGAAGCTGGTGTTCGTGTTGCGAAGCACCCCGAAGAATTACCTGATCTGCTTGGATAAAAAACTATCAAAAACCCGCTCACTTGAGCGGGTTTTTTTTATCTCACAGCAACAGACACAAAATCTAAAGATTCGACAAACTTTTCATTCCCACCTTGACGCACCCTTTTCAGAGTGGTATAGTTTTGCCCGACATGAAAAGCACCTGCCTTAATACCACTACTAATATGCGCAATACCACTACTCGTTACCAACGGGATGTTCGCGCGTAGCTAGAGGCAAAGATAAATTTACACAAGCCAAGCAAATGCAAAAACGTCCCGAGCAAATCGGGACGTTTTTTTTTGCGCCAAAATAAATTAGGAGAATAAAATGCCCGCCCAAGCATCCCCCGATCAACCTGTTTATGCCGTCCCTGACGAAAACCTGATTCCCGCCAGCGATCACCTTTCCAAGATGAAGGAAATCCCTTCTTCGCGGATGTTTATCATCAAGAAATCGCTCAAGGCTTATTTGGAAAAGAATCCCGGCAAAGCCGTTTTTGACGCATCTCAGGGTGATGGCGGCGCCAGCCTGCCCGGTACGCCGCCCGAAATTTTAGAGCGTGCCTTCAAATTACAAGTGGATCATGGAACCGGATACGATTCCCCTTTCGGGACTGCGAAATTCCGCAAGGTCGTTGCCGAGAAGTATTGGGGCTTCGCTCCTGACACCAGGCTTGCTCCCGCTAATGTGATCGCTACTGTAGGTGGGAGAGATGGTCTCGTTAAATCTTACGAAGCGATGCTCTCTCTCGGTTATGGGCGTCAAGGCGACGCGCTGCTCGTTTCCCGCGTGCCGTGGATTTCCTATAATTGGGGTCCCTACGGCATCGGCGCAAACGTAATGCTCGCCCCTGGGCGCGAAGAAGAAGGCTGGACTTATAGCGAAGAAGGCATTCAAGCCAGCGTGGCGCTTGCTGCAAAATCAGGGCGAAAAATTGCGGGGATGGTCATTACAAACCCCGACAATCCCACCGGACAAACGATTTCCACCGAAAAGCAGATTTCGCTCGGTAAAGCCGCGCTCAAAGCCGGTGTCGCCTTTGTACTCTACGACTGGATCTATCACCAAGTCACCGACGAAGAGCCGATGGATATCAACGCTTTCATGCGTGCATTCAGCCCCGAAGAACGCGAACGCATCATCATTCTCGATGGTTTGACCAAAAGTTTGGGCGGATCAAATCTGCGCAGCGCACATTTAGTTGCGCCTGAGAAGGTTGCAAAATTTATCACCGCGCGTGCTTCGCATAATATCATCCCGCCCTTCTACGGGACAGCGGTGGCAATGGCTGCCTACGAAATGGGATACAAGGAAGCCAGCCGCTCCATCGTTGAGCCGACCAATGCCAGCCGGAAAGTTCTGCAATCTTTCTTGCAGGAAAATAATTTCAAATATATTCTTGGCAAGGGCTATTATGCCTTCATTAATGTTGGAGAATGGGTAAAAGCCAAAGGCTGGGATAATACCGAGGCACTCGGTCAATATCTCGCTGAAGAGCATGGCATTGCCACTGTACCGGGCGCTTTCTTCTCGCAATTCGGCGGAGATTGGCTGCGCTTCTCTTATGCAACGCCGCCAGAGCGCACGCAGGGTGCGGCAGAGCGTTTGTTGGAAGGCTTGCAGGCACTGAAGTAAAAACCCTGATGAGTGATGAGCAAAAAACAGTCACTTGTCACGGATCACTCGTCATTTTCTATTCTTCAGGAAAATATTTATTAAAGGGAACCAAGCCTAAAACGAGAGTGATACCAAATCCATCCCAAAGGAAAAAACATGAGTTACGATCCCATCCAATTTGCAAAGAAGTACCAACATTCCATCGAAGCTGCGCGGGAGGATTTCCCTAAACAGGGGACTTGCGGGCTTGAAGTTGAGCTATTTTTGCTCGATTCAGATTTGCGCCCTTTGCTGACAGTCGGTTCTGGTCCAAGCAAGCAATCTTTTGTTGATTATTTACGTGAGAATAATATCCCTGAAAGCGTACGCTGGCAGACCGACTTGGAAGCCTTTCAGTGGATGGTGGAGTGGGGAACCAGCCCTTATTATTCGGCGCGCGGCGCGATTTATGAGGGGAGAATTTTGCAAGGTGTGGTCTTAAACGCGCTGCATAAAGCAGGGCAAACTTATCAGGAAAAGTTGCATTTATGGCAGGGGAATTTGCCTTATTCGACCATTGTTGATTATGATTCTATACCCGGCGGCTGGCATATTGCCAAGCGACGTTATATTGAAAAATGTGTAGATATGTACGGCGACACGCTCTCAACGGCGGGAAACCATACTAATATCTCGCTCCCTGAAACGCTGCTGATGTGGGATTTTATGCACCTGCCCGCCGCCGAGCGAGAAGGCTTTTTGCTCGATAATTACAAGAACGATGTCTACATTACCGCCACGCGTCTTTTGCGTGCTTTTGCGCCGCTCTTCATTGCCACCTCTGCGGCATCGCCCTTCCAGGCGGCTGTGCGCGATGGCGAACCCGTTGTCTTGATGACCGAGCATAATTCCTTGCGCAGCCAGATTTTCCCGAAACCTGCTATTTTGGATGTGCCGGATATTTACCGCTCCCACAAAGATTATATTCAGGCATCTTATGATCTTGTACGACGCGGTGTGCGTTTTGGAAATAATAACTGGATTCCCGTCCGCGCGCGTTCTTTGGAAGAGCGTGTTGAAAGCCTGATCGATGTGACCAGCGGTGAGCTGGAAAAGTTATACTCGCGCGGACTTTACGCAGCGGGAGAAGCCCAACCCCTCGATGAGATGGCGCGCCAGATTGAAGTACAGAATATGCTCGCGCGTGTGGATCTGCCGATGACGAGAGTGGAAATCCGCACCGACGATGGTGGGAACCCACTTGACCTTGCGCTTGCGAATATGACCCTGAAAAATCTCCTGACAATGCGCATCTACGCGGATCCTGAATTTGCGCGCGCTTTCCGTTATGACAGTGAAGATATTCGCACTGCCCGCCAAAACGAAGCGATTGCTGGCAAAGACGGGCTTGAAGCAGAGATTTCAAATCCCTTCACAGGAAAACCCGTAGCCATGCGCGACTTTTTGCGCTGGACGCTTGCCGAAGTCCGCCCATTGGCAGAAGCCCTGGGACAATGGGAAGATATGCGTCCGCTCACCGAAATGGTCGCCGGCGCGCCCAATACCGCCCAACGTCTGCGCGATGAAGTCCGCGCCCAGATCGGCGACGAAGAGGTCATTCCTTCCGATCTATTCAAAGAAATTGTTGCAAAGCACGAAGAAGAAATTGCCAAAGACGTGGAATTCATCGCATCCAGCATGGGGCTTTGGGATGATGAGCAAGAGAAGCTGGGAGATGTGCTCAACAAACTCCGCAGCCACGCCCACAAAGACACACATGCGCCAATCCGTTTTAGCCCCAGACAAGAAAACCTTGTGGATGTTGAATACCCCGACACCACGACTGAGATCGTCGATCTTTCCAGCCGTTTAATCCGCATCCCGGGCATCACGGCATCCCCCGCTGAACGCTTGGATGAAGTACATCGCACGGCTGTTTTCATCTACGACTATTTTCGCAGTCATGGGCTTTCTGTACGCCTTTTTGATGAGGAAAAATACCCATCAATGATGGTTGGCTTCCCCGGTCAGGAACTCGCACCTGTGATGCTCAGCGGTCACTTCGATGTAGTTGAACCAGAACCCGATGATGAGCAATTCAATCCTTATGTTGAAGACGATTATCTCTGGGGGCGTGGTTCTGGCGATATGAAAACCGTCGTCGCCACCTATATGGTCTGGATGAAAAACAGGCTCAAAGAAGGTGCGCCTTACCCGCCCATCAACCTTATGCTGATCGGGAACGAAGAGAACGGCGAAGGCGAACCTATGGGAACACCGCATGTTTTGGAATTGCTCAAAAAAGAAAGCGGCTATGAGCCTGAAATCTTCATCGCCGGAGAGCGCACCGAAGAAACTGGCATAGGGCTTTGGGGCGAGATCTGTACCGAAAATCGCGGCGCAATGCGTCTTGATATTGTCGCTACAGGCAAGCGCGGTCACTCCGGTATCGCGGGCGCAAATGCCGATCTCTCCGAACAATTGATCGGCGCGCGCAGCGAGATGAAAGCACTCGCCGACAAATACCTTACCCTGCAAAGCGACGATGGCTGGAAATCGCAAGTTCGTTTCCCTTTCATTCAGGTCGGCATCCCCGATGTCTACAATATCACCGCCGACTATGGCGTTCTCGGCATCGAGATTCGCAGCATCCCGCAAGATGATCTGGAAGCCCTAATCGAAGATGCGCGTGCTTATTGTGAAGAAAACGGGCTTGAAATCCGTGTCGGTACGATAGAAAGCGGGATCGCCTGTGACCCTGAGAATCCATACCTGAAAAGCTTGGTAGCCGCTGTTGAGCTTGCTTCGGGAGAAAAAGCCCGCATTGGACGCAAATTACCGGGAACTTCAGCGCGTTTTGCCCCTAAAGGACAAGGCGTTGTCTGGGGAGAGAGCGGAATCGGTCCACACTCATCGCAGGAACGGCATTATATTCCCAGTATTAAGCCTTATTATGATGCGTTGAGTGCGTATGGGGAGTTATTGTTGAAATAAAACACCGCTTCACCTTGATTTCGATACGGCGAAATGCATCGCCTACTCAATCTGCGACTGCGCTGATAATTAGAAAACAATCTATCGACGGTCGAGTAGAATGACTGCTTTTTCGTCATTCATATCGCCTGTACTGAGCTTATCGAAGTGAAACCACAGCGGTAAGGTAAAACTATGAAAAAAGACATCACCCCTTCCACTCTCGTAATGAAATTCGGCGGTACCTCCGTTGGGACGTCGAAAGCCATTGAACAGGTCACTGAAAATATTCGCAAAACGCGCCAAAAATGGGATCGCATCGTCATCGTCACCTCCGCTGTTGGTGGAGTGACCAACCTCCTCGTCGAGAGCGCGGAGCGTGCCATCATTGGTGATGAAGTTTTTATCTCACAAGCAGAACGAGAGCTGATAGATAAACATCTCGATATGGTCGAGAAACTCATCCCCAATGCCGCGCAACGCGCCCAACTCAAGCAGGAAATCAAATATTTGGCAACCGAATTTGCCAGCATCTGCCGTGCTATCAGTATTTTAGGCGAAGCAACACCGCGTGCGATGGATGCAGTCATCTCGTTAGGCGAACGCTTCTCTGTCCGTCTTCTAGCAGGCGCTTTGCAAGCCGCGGGTTTCCCTGCCCAATTCGTGGAAGCAACACACCTTGTTGAAACGGACGATGTTTTTCAATCGGCGTATCCCAACCTCGAGAAGACGGCTGAGAAAGTGCAAAGCATACTCATCCCAATGCTGATGCAGAAACAGATTCCCGTGATAACGGGTTTTATCGGCGCAACAAAAAATGGCATCACAACCACGCTGGGGCGCGGCGGCGGGGACTACTCGGCTGCCATCATCGGCGCAACCATCCCCGCAGATGAAGTCTGGATTTGGACAGATGTCAGCGGCGTGATGACGGCCGATCCGCGCATAGTGCCCGATGCACAAACCATCCCGGAAGTGAGCTATCGTGAAATGGCGGAACTTTCTTATTTTGGGGCAAAGGTTTTGCATCCCAAAGCCGTACGCCCGGTAGTCGAAGCGGGAATACCCCTGCGCATCTGCAATACCTTTAAGCCCGAAGAAAAAGGCTCTTTTGTTGTCAAAGAAAAAAACCCAAGTGAGCCACAGAACATCGATAGCCAGCGCGTCATTAAGGCGGTTACGGCTATCCCACATCAGCGCATGATAACGGTCGAGGGGCGTGGCATGTTGGGGGTCCCGGGCGTCGCCGCGCGGACTTTCGGTGCAGTCGCCGCCACGGGGACAAGTGTCCCGCTCATTACACAGGCATCCTCCGAGCAGAGCATCTCCTTTTCTGTCCCCAGCGATTCTGCTGACGCGGTGCTGGAATCCTTGCACGAAGTCTTTTCCACAGAGCTTGCGCAACGCGATATTGACCGCCTTTGGGCAAGCGATGAAATGGCGATCATCACTGCCGTTGGCGCTGGCTTACAATGCACCCCCGGCGTAGCAGGGCAAATTTTTAGCGCACTCGGCGCTGCCAAAGTGAATATCATTGCCATCGCACAAGGGTCGTCAAAAGTTGCCATCAGCCTGATCGTGAAGGCAGAAGAGTCGAATAAAGCCGTGCAGACGCTGCATCAGTTTATTGCAAGTTAATCAACCGCCAAGACGCGGAGAGCGCAGAGTTTTTATAAAGGCGCCAAAAAAAATGCCCTTTGGTAGGCAATTATTAAAGCTCTGCGTCCTTTGCGCCTTGGCGGTTCAAATCTAAAGTCTAAGGTCTAAAATCTTATGTCCAACAAAAAAATCCCCGTAGCTGTTCTCGCCGCCACTGGCGCGGTAGGGCAACGTTTTATCCAACTTCTCGAAGGTCATCCCTGGTTCGATGTGATTGCCCTAACAGGCTCGCCGCGTACCATCGGCAAAAAATATGGCGAAGCCAATAGCTGGATTCTGCCCACCGACATCCCCGAAAGCATGCGCGATCTTGAAGTACTCCCCTCCACGCCCGAAGCCGCCCAAACGCCGCTCGTTTTCTCCGCACTGCCCTCTGATGAAGCAAAAATCATCGAGCCACTTTTTGCCAAAGCAGGCGTTGCCGTTTGCACCAATGCGGGCGCATTCAGGCAAGACCCGCACACCCCCATTCTGCTCCCCGAAGTGAACCCGGGACACACCGCCCTTATCCACGCACAGCGTGAAAAACAGGGCTGGGAGGGTTTCATCGTCACCAATCCCAATTGCACCAGCACCGGCATGACCATCGCGCTCAAAGCGCTCCAAAATGCCTTTGGTGTTAAACGCGTTTTCGCCACATCCATGCAGGCGATTTCTGGCGCAGGCTACCCAGGAGTCTCCTCGCTCGACATTCTCGGCAATATCGTCCCCTATATCGGTGGCGAAGAAGAAAAAGTTGCTTGGGAGCCGCGTAAAATGCTCGGCAAAGTCGAAAATAACGAACTGGAATTAGCGGAGATAGGATTTTCCATCCACACAAATCGTGTGCCGGTGATCGATGGGCATACCGTTGTCCTGACAGTGGAACTAAACGCTCCGCCCGCGGATTTTGGCTTAGTCGCCGCTGCTCTAGCAGAATACCAAGCCCCAGAAGTTTCCCGCTCCCTACCCTCCGCACCCCAGCCTGTCATCCGCGTCCGAGACGAAGCCAATCGCCCCCAACCACGTCTCGACATCATGGAAGGTAAAGGCATGACCACATCCGTTGGTAGAGTCCGCCCCGATGGCATCTTCAACCTGCGTTTGGTCACCGTCTCACATAACACCATTCGTGGTGCAGCAGGCGGCTCGATCTATAATGCCGAACTGCTCGTAGAGCAGGGATTTATTAAGCGGTAAAACCGATGCGCATTGCACATCTCACACTTTTAAACAAAAAGCTTCCGAAGTCTTGAAGACCTCGGAAGCTTTTTCTTTTCACTGGTATATGTTTTTTATCTGATCTCAATCCCCAAATGGTTCGCAACCTTTCTCTCTCTGCCTGCAATACCATCTTCGATCGGCGAGTTCAACAAATCGGCTTTGCCATCTTTCTCAATGACCATCGCGGATGATCCGCCGCCATCAAGATTGATCGCGTTATAAACGCCGCCAAATTTGATGAGCATATCTGCCAACTCTTTGAGCGTACATCCTTCACTGTAGCCGGGTTGTCGCCCATCGACAACGATCATCACCATCCAACGACCGTTTCCATTTGTGCCAACCGCAGTGCGCGGCTGAAGCGTGGTACTGTCCAAACCGGCAACAGGCTTTCCTTTTTCAACCAGCATCCGATCTCCGGAAATGGCATTGTAGATTGCACCTTTTGGCTTATTATAAGTAACATCATTCTTGCGATTGATATACATGATCGGGCGGCTCGCATTCATACGCTGGGAATAAACTTTCCCACGAGATGCTGCATAACTATTCGGGTTGAATAGGTCGTGCCCTTCGGGGCAAGAAATTCCCGGTACAGAAGCAGGATTAACATAAGTATAGCCATCACCATTGATCGCTATTTGCATGCCGTGTCGCTCCAAAAACTCAGATGTCGCTCTTCCACAAATTGGTGCAGCGTCAACATTATGGTCTGGTGGGGTTACCAAAAAGTGCAATTTTTTATAGTGCAGATCGATCACAAAAACATGCGTGATCATTTTGCGCGGTGATGAAGAGATTTCGCGTATATAACGAACGCTTTTATTGAAATACTTCTGGTTCACCGCTATTGGCTGTGGGTATCGAACAAGATACCTGGCAGAACACCAACCAACAAGATCACCTTTTTCAATTTTGCGCCAAGAGCCATCTTCATTAGCTTCTACAGCAACAACAATCTCATTCTTTTGAAGCTTTCCTACTTTAGCTCCTGATGTACTGGCACTCTCACGCACATTTAGCGACGTCGCAGTCACCTGAAAACGACCGAGCAACTCATTTCCGTCTTCGGGATCGGGATCAGGGTCTGGGTCAGGATCGGGGTCTGGGTTTTCAGGCGCTTCAGTCTCTACCAAATAACTTGCATAAACCCAGCCAACTAAACCAGCAGCGGTACGAATCTTGAACCACTTCTCATCATCGTTAATGTCGATTTTCTCAACAACATCATTTTGCAAGACCTTACCGGCAATTTCATAAGTTGTGCTAGGACCTTGACGCACGTTTAACGCAAAGGGAGTTACGCGGAACCATTTATCCACCTCGGGATCAGGATCAGGGTCTGGATCGGGGTCGGTATCAGGCGGACTATCCAGGAAGACGAAATAACGTGCATCACACCAACCCGTTATTCCAGCCGGTTCTTCCAAAATTTTCACCCAGCTCTGGTCATCATTATATTCAACAATTTTTACAATATCGTCCTGTTCAAGTGTGCCGACAACAGCAAAGAGTGCGCTATCACCTTCACGCACATTTAACGCAGTGGGTAAAACACGCCCCCATTTTTTCTCGGGATCGGGATCAGGGTCTGGGTCAGGCGTATCATCCACCTGCCGTACCAAGTGCTCAAGCGCACTCCAGCCTTCATCACCGTTTGCGCGTTTAACCTTGAGCCACTTTCCGTCATTGCTTGAATCTATACGTTCAACAAGTTCATCTTGCGTCAAAATACCGAGAGACGCGCTCTCTGCATCTGGGTTTTCACGCAAACTCAGATCAACTTTATAATGAAGAACACTCGAGGGTGGCGTCACTACATCAGAAAGATTAAATCGCGCCCGAAAAGCAGCTGCATCACCATTAAAATAATTCAGATCGATCCCTTTGCTCTCAACACCAAAGGCTTTTCCGTCGCCTGTTTCGGTATATTGCCAGAGCATCCACTCATCTTTTTTCCATGGCGCGGGAACAAGCGGCTCAGTAGCGTTATAGCGCGCAATCCATAAAGGATATTGATGGAAATACTCCAGACTGCTTGCTTGCGTATCTGCATTTGGTGCATTTTCCAACCAATAATAATAACCAGTATAGAGAATGATCTCTTTGCCGGGCATCAAATCTTTCAGATATTCCAAAAAGGCATACCACTTTCGCCAGCCCTCGTAAGGACCACCATAGCTTTCTTCAAAATCAGCGCAAAGCGGTAACTCGCCCAAATCTCCTTCTAAGGCATCTCGCCAAAGCTCTGCCTGACGTTGTGGTTCAACACGGCTATCGTAAAACCAATAGGAGCCGCGCGGCAAGCCTGCTTTTTTAGCTGCCTTCCAATTTGTTCTAAAGTCGGGGTCAATCCACTTGTTCTGCCCGGCACGGATAATCACAAAATCCGAGCGTTCACGCATCTTGAAAAAATCTATCCCCTCGGGGGTAGTGTCTTCATCTTGATAAAAACTAACATCGGGACCAATTGCGTATTCCATAAAAGCCTCCTAATGGATTTTTCGTCAGTGTATCTCAAAGTATAGCATATAATGACCCCCAAAAACTAGACCACAGGCTAAGATAGAATATCTGAAACTT
>JABGQU010000090.1 GCA_018648605.1 Anaerolineae bacterium
ATCCTAGCAGTACGAGGATAACAGAACCTACCCTGATTTAGATGCGATTGCCCTAGCCGAAGCTATAGACGAAAGCGATTCCATCATTTATGATATTGCGGATAAGACAATAAAAAAGACAATACAAAAAGAGGGTTTTATGGATTACGGAAAAATACTCGGCAACGCTTGGAAAACGGTCTGGAAGCATAAAGTCATTCTCTGGTTTGGGATGTTGATGGCGATCCCAACCGTTTTAATGGGAATCGTGATGGGAGGCTTCTTCTACTTTTTTACCGAAGAAGGTTTCCTCTCCGCGCTTGAAAGCGGCTCTACAGAGCCGGATGCCTTTTTAATCTTCTTCATTATTTTCGCTTTGAGTATGGTCCTGCTGACGATACTCTCCTATGCGACAATGGCGTTCAGTTTTACCGGTGCGCTTAAAGGAACTTATGACCTGCGTGATGAAGAGACAAGCATTTCTTTTCGCGAGTTATGGGATGCCAGCCTTCCTTTTCTATGGCGGATCTTTGGCATCATCTTTATCGTTTTTATCGCGATCTTTGGTTTCATCGGTATTTTCTTCTTCGTGGGCGCTATTTTCGGGGCACTAACGGCCGGGCTTGGCTTCCTGTGCCTGATGCCCTTTATCCTGCTCCTTATTCCCTTTGAACTGCTTGCTTTTCTTTTTGCAGCCATTGCGATGGCTGTTGTGATCGCAGAGGATATTGGCGTTTTCGATGCCCTGCGCAGAGCAAGGGAGATCATGAAGCAGAAGTTCTGGCATTTGATCTTGATGGGCATTATCGTGGCATTTATCGTGTGGGCAACAAGCATGATCGTTATGTTGCCAATGCAATTTGCTCAATTTGCCTTTATGATGCCAATGATGTCAGACCCCTATATGCAAGACCCTACAACCTTCTTCCGTCCATTTGCTATTCTGATGGCAGTTGTGATGCCACTATCAGGTATTGTTCAAGGTCTATCCATGTCTTTCGCGAATGCGGTCTGGATATTCTCGTATCTCGATATTACAGCCACACCTGAGAAAGAGCCTGAAGAAGTCGTTCAACTCATATAATTTAAAGAAAGGCTCCCCTCCGAAACGAGGGGAGTCCCGTAAGCCCACAAGTAGACGGAATCTCTGCTCTCGTGTATGATATTGCCAAATAGGAGCACTAATGGATTACGGATACACGATCACGCGCGCCTGGAAAATCATCTGGAAACACAAGGTATTATGGATTTTCGGCATCCTTGCAGGTTGCAGCGCAAATAGCAATAATGGGGGCAGCAGCAATACCAATTTTTCACGAGACCTTACCGAAATGCCACCGGAAATGATCTCTCTTGGCGATAAAGCACTCGCTTTTTTAGAGCAACCTTCTGTTATCACCGTGCTGATACTTTTTGCCCTTCTGATCATCATGCTAACGATCTTCCTCGGCACCATCGGGCGCATCGCACTTATTAACGGAACCTATAAAGCCGAAGCAGGCGCAGAAAAACTCACTTTTGGCGAACTCTTCAAAGATGGCACATCTCGCTTCTGGCGTTTTTTCGGCATGAATTTTCTCGTCAGCATCCCCTTCATCATCGTGATCGGCGGCTTGATCGGCGCGGCAATTTTCACAACCATCACAGCAGATAGCGCAGCGAACGCCCAGGATTTCCTGATCGCATTCATCCCCACACTCTGTGTACTTTTTTGCTGTCTCTTCTTTTTAGCCCTCATTATAGGCACGATCCTTCAACAAGCCCAGAATGCGCTTATCCTTGAAGATCGTGGCATTTCAGCTTCACTTATTCGCGGTTGGGAAGTTTTCAAAAACAATCTTGGGCATATCTTCCTCATCGCAGTGATCCTTTTCATTACATCTGTCGTCGCCAGTCTCCTCATCTCACTGCCCTTCCTCCTTATTGTCATTCCCACAATGCTCAGCTTTGTTCTGGATGAAGCCAAATCCATGCAACCACTTATTATTATGGGGGTAGGCGTCCTCGCCTACATCCCCATCGCCTTGCTCGCCAACGGGATTCTCACAGCATACCTTCAAGCGGTCTGGACTCTAACCTACCTTCAACTCACAGACCAAACCCCGGAAATCCCAAAAGAAGATAGAATTATCGAATATGCGTAAAACTCTATTTGTCATATTCTTGGCTATTCTCCTCTCTGTGAGCGGACTGTCTGTTCGCGCACAAGAAGCTGCGCGCGCAGAGATCATCAAAGTGGATGCGAGCGCCTTCCCCTCCATGAGCGCCATGCTCGACGTGTACGATGCGGACGGTAAATTTGCTTCCACTTTAGATGCGATGAACGTCACCGTGCTGGAGAACGGCAACCCGATCTCGATCAGCGGATTAACCGAACAAGAAGTCGGTGTCCAATTAGTGGTTGCCGTTAACCCCGGGCCATCCATGGATACGCGCGACAGCCTTGGCGTCTCACGCTACGAACGCGTTGTCGAACACCTACGCCTGTGGGCAGAAGCTCGCCCCCTTGAGCCACGCGACGAGATGAGTCTCGTCACCACTACGGGACCACTGCTCGTTAACGCCACCGCTAGCGAATGGCGCAACAGCCTTGTTTCCTTCCAGCCCGATGCACGCACGGCTGTGCCCAGCCTGCAATCCCTCTCTCTTGCTCTCGATCTGCTCGAAGGACAGCAAGGCTCACAAGAGGGCATGAAACGCAGCATTCTCTTTCTCACCCCACACCTCCCCGATCAAGCAACCGTTAACATCCTGGAAGATCTGACCCAACGCGCATTGCTTCTCGGCGTTCGTGTCAATATTTGGCTCATAGATACAGAAGCCTACTTCCCCCACTTTAGTGCAAATGCACTCAAGTCTTTAGCCCTACAGACAGGCGGAGAATATTCCGCCTACTCCGGCATAGAACCCATCCCCGACCCTGAGTTATATTTTTCGCATTTGCGCCATGTTTATACTTTCACCTATGAATCGCAACTCTCAACGGCCGGTATGCATAACCTTGCCGTGCAGATCCAAAGAAGCGATCTAAGCCTTACCTCGGGCAATGCCAATTTCTCAGTTGATATTCAGCCGCCCAACCCCATGCTCCTTTCGCCGCCCTCGCAGATCGTGCGCCAAGCTCCCGAAGATGATCCTTATAATGCAGAGCTACTGCTTCCCAACGAGGCAACCCTTGAAATTCTGATCGAATTCCCAGATGGGCATCCACGCCCGATCACGCGTGCAGCACTCTATGTGGACGACGAAATGGTCGCAGAACTGACCACGCCACCCTTCGAAAAACTGCAGTGGAATATCAGTGAATACCTCAGCAGCGGCGAACACTCCCTGCATATTGAGATCGAAGATTCGCTTGGATTAACGAAGACCAGTCTGGGCGTACCCGTTACTCTAACAGTTGTACAACCTCCAACGGGATTACTCGCCTTTTTCGGACGGAACGGATCGCTCTTGACAATTGGCGTGATCTCGTTAGCCGGACTTCTGCTCGGCGCCATCCTGCTTATCGGTGGACGACGTAGCCTCCTCTCACTTAGTGCACGCCAAGAAGCGAAGAAAGCCTCTCACGATCCGTTAACACAACCGCTCCCCAAGCAAGAAACCGAGACGACGAAAAAACGCTCATTACCTATCCGTGATTGGGGACAACGCCCCAAGCGAGTGAAGGCAGCCGCTTATTTGGCGCGTCTTAACGGAAAAGGCAATTCGCACACGGGCACACCGATTCCGCTGACTGGCGTAGATTTGACTTTTGGCACTGACCCTATTAAGGCGGCGTTCGTCCTGGACGACCCATCCATCTCACCTTTGCACGTTACCATACGTCAAAATGATGAGAAGAAATTTATTGTCAAAGATCACAATTCCGTTGCTGGCACGTGGGTAAATTTTGAACAGATCAGTCATGAAAGTGCTACCTTGACGCACGGCGATATTGTCCATATTGGTGCCTTGCGTTATCAATTTATTGTTGAAAAACCACCTAAAAAAATGAAGCCCAAAATCAAGGTTGAAAAATGATCTCTGCTGAACGCGCACATTTATTTGTGGCTGCTCTCAGCCACAAGGGGATGAAAAAAGGCAAAAATAACGAGGATCGTTATGCGATCTCCTCGTATCATATTAGCAAGGAAAACCCTACGCCGGTTTTATTTGCAATTGTCGCCGATGGCATTGGCGGTCATCAGGCAGGGGAAGTTGCCGCCGAGATGGTGGTGGACTATGCCAGCGAGGCGGTTGCTGCCAGTGATGCGCAATCTCCTTTGGAAACGATTGCAAAGGCTATTGACGCGGCGAATTCAGCCGTTGTTACTAAAGCAGAGGAAGATCATGGTAAGCAAGGCATGGGCTCAACTTGTGTCTGTGCCTGGGTAATTGATGATCGGCTTTATGCCGGGACAATTGGCGACTCGCGTTTATATCTAATGCGCGGCGCAGTGATCCAGCAATTATCAACCGACCATACCTGGATTCAGGAGGCCTTAGACAAAGGAATCCTGACACCTGACCAGGCACGTGAACACCCTAATGTGCATGTCATCCGACGATATATCGGCTCAAACCCTCCCCCCGAAGTAGATTTTCGCTTGCGCTTAGCACCCGATCAGGGTGACGAGGCAATGCTGGCAAATCAGGGCATGCGCCTACGCCCCGGGGACACAGTGTTGCTCTGTAGCGATGGATTGACCGATCTTGTCTGGAATGATGAAATACTGGAAATCGTTCGCTCGAAAAAGAATCTGAAAGATGCCGCTCAAACGTTAATCAATTTGGCGAACGAACGCGGCGGACACGACAATATTACAGTGGTGTTAATTTCTGCTCCGAAAGACGGAAAAGAGAAGAAGAAAAAGCCACCACTGGGATGGATCATTGGCGGGGTCGTGGGCTTTCTCATTGCGGTGACAGCACTGATCGGGTTTATCCGGTATATCAGCCAGCCAGCAACTACGCCCACTCCAACGCTCACGGAAGTGCGCACTGCAGAAACCCTGGTTTTCGAGGAAACGCTCGTCCCACTCATCACGATGACACCCGCTCCTACGCTGACGCTAACACCCCGTCCCACGCAAGGACCGACGTATACGCCCTGGCCTACAAATACTTCTGAACCAGAAGTATAAAAAAAGCTCCGAAGTTTGAAAACTTCGGAGCTTTTGATTTAGCCTACCACTTCGATCTTATCCGGTTTATTCGGCACTGAGCATAAGAAGACAAATGGCTCATCACCGATGGTTTCGTAGGAATGTGCCAGCCCGGCAGGGATAAAAAGCACGTCGTTCATTTCGACTTCATGAATTTCGTCGCCCAAAAGAACACGCCCGCGCCCGCCGAGGACAAGTTGCTCGTGCTCAACGGTATTGGTATGTTTGGGCATACTGCCGCCCGGCTGCATCTCGATGCGGCGCATGGCAAAATTCGGGCCTTCGTCGGACGAGATCAAGACCTGCATGGTCGTATCTTTCGCAGTAGCGATAGGGGTAACGGGGACATCTGAAAACTTTTTGACAGGCATAAGTTTCTCCTTTTAGATTACGTTCTCCCCCCGTATACGGGGGGAGTTAGAGGGGGGCGAGAGAAAAAAGCCCCCACCCAGCCTCCCCCGCGTGCGGGGAAGGGGCTATTCGTTCTTTTGCACCGTCCCATTCACCACTTTCCAAACTGTCGCATCATCCACAAAGTCATCGGTAAAAAGTGCCAAATCTGTTGTGGTCAATAACGATTGTTCGGCTTTACCCAGATAATTGAGTAAATCCTTGCGGCGTTGGGGGTCGAGTTCTGCCATCACTTCATCTAATAAGATGACGGGGTATTCGCCTGAGCGGGCTTTCATCCAATCCACTTCGGCGAGTTTGAGCGAGAGCAGAGCGGTGCGCATCTGCCCGCGTGAGCCGTACTCACCTAGGTCGATGCTGTTCGCGAGAAAACGCAACTCGTCGCGGTGAGGGCCGATCGTGGTCACGCCGCGCGCAATCTCTTCGCGGCGTAGGGATATCAACTCTTCGGCAAAACGCTCTTTAATGGTAGCAAGTTCAAGTCCGGAGCGATCCGTTTCTGTATCCATTTTGAGGGCAAATTGATTTTCAGGGGTAGCCAGCGGATCGAAGGCGGGACGATAATCCAATCGCAGCACTTCATCACTATGCGTCAATTCAAGGTGAACACGGGCTGCCAGCGTTTCTAACTCCTGAATGGCTTGGATCCGCCACAGGATCAGTTTTGCGCCCCGATCCGTTACCGTTTCATCCCAATACGCCAGTTGGTTCGGGTCTCCGCCGCGCTCGGCAAGCTGCTTGAGCAACGCATTGCGCTGCGTGATCGCCTGCGCATATTCGCTGAGTGTACGCGCATAAGCGGGGATGATCTGCGCCAGCGTTTGATTAAGATAGCGACGACGTTCATCCGGGCCGCCCTCGATGATCTGCGACATTTGCGGGACAAATAGGACGGCATTGAAATGCCCGACCGCCTCGCTTGCAGTGCGCTTGACTCCGTCTAGGAGAATCTCTTTGCGTAAACGTTTTCCGTTTTGGACGCCCACCGGCTCGAAGATCAACCGTACCTCAAGGCTATGCCTGGAATCACCACTGATATATTCTGCGACAATACGCCCAACGGTCAGCCCCTTGCTGCGCGCCTCGACAAAATTGACCAATTGACGATCAGAGTTAGTTTGAAAAGAAGTAAACGCTGCCAGAAAGTAAACGGCCTCGAGAACGCTGGTTTTTCCCTGCGCGTTGCTGCCCACTAACAAAACAGACCGCCGTGGAAGGTCAATATCCAGGCGGGCAAAGTTACGAAAGTTGGTCAGGGAGAGACGGGTTAGGTGCATGTTTTTTCACCACAGAGACACAAAGAGCACAGAGTTTTTCTTTGCTTTCACAAAAGCAATCCCTTGTGAGCTTTGTGGTGCGCTTTTATTCGTTATCTTCTACATTTTCAGGTTCGAGTTCAGGCTCTTCCACGGGTTGCCAGACGCTCTCTGCCAGATCGGTAAAGAGGACGCCTTCGAGATGGTCGATCTCATGCTGGAAGATACGTGCCACCCAGCCATTGAGCTTATATTTCACCTTTTGCCCGTTGCGGTTCTGTCCTTTGACAATGATGGAGGTTGAGCGTTCAACATCGCCCACAATGCCGGGGATGGAGAGGCAGCCTTCGACACCCATTTCCTTTTCGCTGGATGCGCGGGTGATCTCCGGGTTGACGACCGCATATAATTTCGGGGGAGCCTCTTCGTCTTCTTCGTCCCCATATTCGATCACGATAATGCGTTCGAGGATTCCAACCTGGGGAGCAGCAAGCCCAACGCCAGGAGCGTCGCGCATGGTCTCGACCATGTCGTCGATCAACTGTTTTATATTTTCGTCAAAGTTTTTGACAAAGCGTGCCTTCTTTCTGAGAACTTCATCGGGCACGGTCACTATTTTCCGTAAAGCCATTTTTCTACCTTTGAGTTTATTCCGTTTATGGAGTCTAAAATCAGGGGATATTAGACTCCATATTTTTTTCTTGTGGCAAGATTTTACCCGATTTTTGCAAGCATCTCCAAAGAGTGGGCGTTTTGTTTAATGATATACTTTTGAAAATCCACTCATTATACATATAAGAGGTCTGGAATGAGAGTAACCGTCCTTCAAGAGAATCTGGCTCGTGGCTTAGGGATCGTCTCCCGCGCTGTTTCCCCCCGTAGCACCCTCCCTGTTTTGGCGAATGTTTTGATCGCCAGCGACGAGGGTCGTTTGCGTCTCTCGGCAACAAATTTAGAGCTGGGAATCACCACTTGGATCCCTGCAAAGGTAGAGGAGGAAGGCTCGACGACTACGCCTGCACGTACCTTCTCAGACCTTGTAAATACTTTGCCCGGCGAACAAGTGGATCTAAAGCTGGATACAACAACCCAAACGATGCACGTCAGAAGTGGTGCATCGAATAATGATGTAAAAGGCATTGATGCACAGGAGTTTCCTCCACTAGCTGTCCCCGATATGGATGGTGCGATTCAACTCAATATCGTCGATTTCAAAGAGATGATCCATCAAGTTGCTTTTGCCGCATCCACAGATGAAGCTCGCCCGGTTTTGATGGGTGTTTTGGTCACTGTCACTGGCGACCAAATTGTGATGGCTTCAGCAGACGGTTTCCGTTTGTCGGTGCGCAAGGCGACTCTCTCAGCACCCGTTGCAGAACCGATCCATGCCATCATCCCCGCACGTGCGCTCACAGAACTTGCCCGCATCGCTGGCGATGGGAACGAAATGGTCTCCATGGTCGCTCCGAAGGGACGCGGTCAAGTCATCTTCCGCGTCAAGGATGCAGAGCTGGTCTCTCAACTGATCGACGGCTCCTTCCCGGATTATGAACAGATCATCCCGCGCTCTTATAAATCCCGCACACTGGTTTCAACAGCCACATTGCTCAAAGCCTGCAAGCAAGCCGAAATTTTTGCCCGCGAAGGGACAAATGTTGTCCGCCTGGATATCAAATCCGCTGCCAATGACATGGAACCCAGCGAAGTAGAGATCTCTGCCCAATCTGAAGAAACCGGCTCAAATGAGACCATTGTCGAAGCAACTGTGGATGGCATCGGCTTATTGATCGCCTTCAATGTCAAATTCCTGCGCGAGGTCCTCGAAATTGTCAAATCACCAAATGTTGCCATTGAAACATCAGCACCCAATGCGCCGGGGGTAATACGCCCCGTTGGCGAAGATGACTTTACCCACGTCATCATGCCAATGCATTTAGGATAACGCGTAAAGGGTTTAGACCTTAAAATTTTACAAGTAAAGTGCCAGGGTATATAAGAACCCTGGCACTTTTTATATAAAATCAAATAATGGAAATGCCCAATGACCTTAGCTGCCCCCTCCTCTGATCGCATTCTCAATATATATCTAACGCTCAATCAATATCCCGTACTGAGCAGCCGTATCCGCGCCAGAATGCGACGGAGACTTTTTGAGCGTGGCGTTATCAGCCGTGAAGCATTTAACTCTGAAGCACGCCAAAAAGCTGTTCTCTCTCAAACGCGCGAAGGGCTGCACGACCCCTTTTCGGAAGAGTCTTCAGAGATTTGGGAATTACGTCTGTCACGCATTCGCGATTCTCTGACGGATTTCTACTTTGCATATAATTTTCCCTACGAGTATTTTGAAGACATTATCGTTAAAATTCTTTCTGAGCGTAGCGGTGCAACGCCCGATCTGGTCACGTTTAACCCTGAGCTTGCGCCACAAGATATGATCTTCGATCAAGCTATTGCCATCGAAGAATTACCCCCGGAAAAGCGTGGTCATCTTGAAGCACGTTTACAGGAGATCAAAGTCGTTTTGATCCGCACGATGATCAGCGATCAGCTTGCCTATATCAATATCGCCAAGAAATGGTTCAAGGTCGCCGATCTCTACAAAATCCGCAAGCGGAAAATCGGACAAGGGAAAATTGGTGGCAAATCAGCAGGGATGTTACTCGCAGCACGCATTCTCGCAGAAGTCGCCCCTGAAGAGATCAGAAAAAATATACGCACACCAAACTCTTATTATCTCGGCTCAGATGTCATGTATGCCGTTATGGCAAATAACGGGCTGATGAAATGGGCAGATCAAAAATATAAACCCGAAGAACAGATTAGAGCTGAATATCCAACATTAGAAAAAGAATTCCGTGCGGCAAATTTCCCAGATGAAATATGGGAACAGCTTCGTGAGGTCATCGAAAAAGTTGGCAAGCAACCGCTCATCGTGCGTTCTTCTAGTTTACTTGAAGATAATTTTGGCAATTCCTTTGCCGGAAAATACGAAAGTTATTTTTGCCCGAACCAAGGAAATACTGAAGAAAATCTCGTCGCGTTAACCGATGCAATTGCCCGCATTTATGCCAGCGCACTGCGCGCAGAACCGATCATCTATCGCGGTCAAACCGGTTTAATTGATTACGATGAGCGCATCGCAGTCCTAATTCAATATGTCGAAGGCGAAAAGTTTGGCGATTATTATCTGCCACATGGCGCAGGTGTTGCATTTAGTCGTAATCTCTATCGCTGGTCGTCCGACATTCGTCGTGAAGATGGATTCCTGCGCCTCGTCTGGGGGATGGGCACACGCGCTGTTGATCAAACAGGCAACGATTATCCACGCCTGGTTGCGCTTAGCCGCCCACTCCTGCATCCGGCAGACGATGTCAAATCGATCCAAAGATATTCACAGCAATATGTCGATGCCCTCGATCTCAAAGCAAACGAACTAAGAACCTTCCCCATAAAAGATCTGCTAAACCCTCGTTATGCCCCGCTCCGTTATATTGCACAAAAAGTTGAAGATGGTTACCTCTCTACCCTGCGTACAAATATTATTGATGAAGAGAAATTGGTCATCACCTTTGACGAATTGTTGCGACGTACGCGCTTTGCCGAACATATCAAAACAGCACTCCAAATTTTGGAAAAATACTATAAAGCGCCCGTTGATACAGAATTTGCCATAAAAATTCTTAACCCCCGCGCAATCCAGCCAACCATCGAAACAACCATCCTGCAGTGCCGCCCGCAAAGTCATATCGAGGAAAATAGCGAAGTCCGCCTGCCCGCCAAAATAGACGAAGAAGAGATCATTTTCTCAACAAAGCGGATGGTGCCTCGCGGCAGCGTACCCACCATCGACTTCGTGCTTTTTGTCTCGCCCGAAGGATATTTCAGCATTGAATCTCAAGCAGAAAGAAATAAATTGGAAAGGGCGATCGGTCATCTAAATGCAGCATTGGTAGATGAAACCTATATAGCCGTTGGACCAGGACGCTGGGGAACGTCGAGCCCGGATTTGGGCGTGCATATCAGCTACGCAGACATCTATAACACTCATGCATTGATCGAGCTATCTGGCGAGGGCGTTGGTACCGCTCCCGAACCTTCCTTCGGCACGCACTTCTTCCAAGACCTGATGGAAGCGAAAATCTACCCTCTGGCGATCTATCTGGATGATGACGATGTGATCTTCAATCGCAAATTCTTCTACGACACCCCCAACCGACTTCAAGATTGGCTCAGTGTTGATGAGAGCCTGCTCAAAAGTTTACGTCTGGTGGCCGTCAACGACTACCGCCAAAACCACCACATTACCCTCACCATGGACGATGAACAAGGGCGTGCCGTTGCCTATCTCCAGAAAAATGATTAGGGTAGGTCACCGATCTCGTAGAGAATAAAACGTCGGTTTTTATATAGTGCAGTTAACGGCACGGGGCAAGCTGTTATTTTCTCCGGAGCGATCTGCCCCATATCCTCCCATTTTTTATTGACGACAACATAATCCCCGTTGGTAAGATTTTCACATGCCAAGACGAGAATCGAATCGCGTTCAGTCATCAGGCGCATCACGCGCGGCTTGAAGAAAATGACTCTGCTATCTTCGGGAATAGTCTTTTTGATATATTCAAAGATATCAATGCTGACTTCATCAAAAGGACCGTGAATGGCTCGGTCATTTGCGAGATTATTCAGAGCCTGCTGTGCTGAGAAAAAAAGCATGGTAAGCGCAGCGTAAACCAAAACACCCCGATATATCACTTCTAAAAATTCAGCGCTGCTGCCTGAAGTTTGAGAGAGAACTTTTCTAACACCTTGCGCCGCAACATAGATAAAAATAGGCAATATGGGGAAGAGGAAACGAATCCCTTGCAGGTGGGGCCAGGAAAGATAAGCTAAAAGCGTGCTGAAAAAATAGAGCAGAAAGAGAAAGTTCTCTTTGAATTTAAAAATAATGCCTACGAAAAAGAAAATAATGAAGATAAAGTATAAAAACAACGCGCCAGGAATTTCAGCGAAGAAAGCCACGCCCAGTTTTGCGTAGAAGATCAAGAAATCCCATAATTGGGAGAAGTGGAAATTCTCGTACTGCGCAAGATGAGACGCTTGCCCATCAGGAAGAAAAAGGGAGCTAAGCCCCCATAGACCCAAGAAAATTAGAGGGGAGATTAATGAAGATGGGAGATATTCTTTGACCTGCTTAAAGTTCTGGCGGCGTTTAACGAGAGAAAATATCTCATAGACGACCAAGCTGGGAAGCAGTAACAAGCCATTCGTCCGCGTAAGAAAGGCGACGAAGATGGCTCCTCCAACGAGTATCCGTTGAAGGTTAGTAGATTTTTCTGGCGCGGAGGGCGCATCCAGTCGATCCATAAAAAATATAGCAAAGGTTGAAAAGAAGAGAAAGGCTAGATCAGAAAGGATGTAATCCTGTGCTTGCAGAAAGATGGGATTGAAAGCAAAGATAGCAAGCAGCGCAAAGGATTCAAAGCGGGGCAGGCGTTTGCGGAAGAGAAAAAATAGCGTGGCTAAAAAGAGGCAATAAAGCAGGGTATTGAGCAATTTCATGCTCAGGGTGCTTATTCCCATGAGCGCGATGATTGGGGCCAGTAAAAGCGGATATCCCCAAGGGTAGGCGATGGGACCGACAGGCAGATCGGATTCAAAGATCGTAATGCTATTATGTGCAATAAAGCCTGCAAGATCGCTCTGAAGGATGCTCTCAGCTTGCATGATATAGGCGGAGAAATCGCTATAAGCCCAATTATGCCCGCTGGTTAGTCCCCAAAATCCCAAGAGGGCAGACAGAAGCAAAATGGCAACCAGCCATGTTCTTTCTAATTTGGTCATTGAAGGTCGGAGGGGCTGGGCATTTGCTTGAGAGGCAACGAAATCTTGAAGGTGGATCCTTGCCCCTCACCTTCGCTTTCAGCCCAGAGTTTGCCCCCTTGCGCTTCTATTAAGCCTTGAGCAATCGTCAGCCCTAAGCCCATCCCCCCGTAACGACGAATATTGGGGGCTTCCACTTGATAGAATTTATCAAAAATACTTTCCAGTTGATCTTTGGGAATACCGATCCCGTGATCTTTTACCCAACATAAAATCTGTTCATTCTCACAGCGTAAGCCAAGAACGATCTTTTCTTTTTCCGGTGAAAAACGAACGGCGTTATGCAAGAGATTGACAATCGCGGCACTTAATTTCTTGCCATCAACCAAACTCTCAATTTTCTCTTCTGAAAAATTGAAGATGATTTCCTGTTCTTTTACTTGCGCCAATTCACGAATTTCTTCAGCAGCTTTTGCTAAAAGGTCTTGAAGTAAGAGCTTGCGAGGCATAATGCTCGAGGCATCTTCTTCAAGCATCGTCAGATTATTCATATCTTCGAGCAGGGTGCGCATTTGCAAGGCAGCATTCAATACCTGATCCGCATGACCCGAAGTCTCGCCATCTGAGTCTTCGCGCAAAAAAGTAGCGTACCCGATAATGATCCCCAAGGGAGTGCGCAGTTCATGTGAAGCCAATGCAAGGAAATTACTTTTCAACTTATCCGCTTTGCTAACATCTTCATACGCCTGTTTGAGTGCCTGAATCAATTGCGCATTATGGATCGCAACCGCCGCATGAGAAGCAACGACTTTTAGTGTCTCTTGGTCTGCTTCTGAGAATGTACCCACCTTTTTATTCAACGATTCCAAAACACCAATGGTACGTTCTCGTATCCGCAAGGGCACGCCCAAAAGAGAGCGCGTCTGAAAGCCAACATGCTCAGAGGCTTTTTTATTATGGCGCGGTTCGTTTTCAAGCTGATGAAGGGTGATCGGTTCGTGAGTTCTAAAGATGGTTCCCGCTATGCTGTTGTTGATCGGCACAGGAATTTCTGCCAACTTTTTCGCATCTTCCCCCGTAGCGGCAGCAAAAAAAAGCTCCCCTGATTTTTCATCGTATAAAAGTATTGAAGCCGCTTCGCAATCCAGAATATCGGCAGCCGTCTGAATAATGATCTTAAGCAGGTCGTTTAAGTTCAATGTTGAATTAAGCGACATGCTCAAATCTACCAAACGCTGTAAACGATCGGCCGTCTTCTGCACTTTAGAATAAGCTTTAAAAGAATCGGTTTCAAGCATAGCGGATATAGTGTAGCGAAAAGGTGGAAAATCCACAATCCCCAATTTTGATTAGAACATTTGTTCTGGCGTTTTTAAATAAAAAGGAGAGAGGACGCGCCTCTCTCCTCGATATTCAACTTGCTTCCCTTTAAGAATTTTCCGGGGCTTTCAGCATTCTTTCGCCAACAGGCACCCGCTTTGTAGCAACTAGCCAAATTACAAAAAGCGCCAATGGGATCCAGCCCATAACACTTGCCAGCGTCCCACCTATCGCGATGTCGAAACCAGGGAGAAGGAACAAGAGTGAGATACTGGCAACGGCGTTGATAGAACCGTGCGCGAGAGCTGGTGCCCAAGAACTATTGTGTTGAGATATAGCCAGCTCAAAATGATGCCAAGGAGAACTGTAAAGGCAACCATCATGAAGACACCCAGAACTGGATAGCCAGGATAATTGTGTCCCTGAATAATGGCAGGGGCGTGCCATAATCCCCAAATGATATTACTGATAATGATCGCTTTCCACTCACCAAGAGGCAAAAGTTTGGACAGTAAAAATCCGCGCCACCCCAATTCTTCGCCAAGCGCGAAGAGCATATTGAAAAGTGGGGCAATCGTGATTGCAGCAAAGATTTGAATCGCAACGATCATGGTCGGGCTTAATGGGGCTGATTCTGGTAAGGCTTCCAAGGATGCGGTGACCATCGAAAAAGCGGAATCAAATTCGGCGATGCCAAATAAAACGGTCACCACGCCTGTCAGCAAAGATAAGATCGGGAAGAGCAACCAAGCCCAAAGGTAATAGCGTTTCGGGCCTAATCGCTTTAGATTCAAATCTGATAAAGAGCCACCGGATGTTTTTGTCGCAACGATGGCTGCAATCCCCGGTGCCCACATTGCGAGAGCAAATACTACGGTAGTGACTATTTGCCGAGTTTGCACATCCGCACCTTTGAAGGCTAGAGGAAGAAGGAAGAGGGGCCACGCAATGAGGAAGG
>JABGQU010000091.1 GCA_018648605.1 Anaerolineae bacterium
TTATACCCATAAACCAACATTCCACGCTCATCGCCATCTTCGCGGAGCTTGCGCGTGACCATCTCAACGGGCATGCCAATGCTTACATCTTCTTCGTCAACGTCCGTCAGTTGAGCAGTTACCAAAGGGCCTTCGTCTAATTGCACCAATGCAACTGTATAAGGGATACTCTGCTCGAAGCCGCTTGGCGCATTGTAGATCGTTGTATATGAATAGACCTCGCCTTGTCCGCTGAAGGCAAATTCATCTTTTGCCTCTTTGCCACACTCTGGGCAAACATCGCGGGGCGGAAAAATCTTTGCGTCACAATGCGGGCAAACCTCACCGATCAAGCCGTATCGTTGCTTTTTCAATCGCCAATGGCGTGGAATTTCCATAATAGATCTCCTTGTTGAGTATTCAGGCATAACTTTACTCAAAGGAGACTATCAAGAACTATCAGCTTTCAAAAAGCATAGCTTTCATCTATAAAAATTGACTTTAGACTCGTTTTGGCTATACTAAAATTACAGGATAGGCGCATCGCCCACGGATTTTGGCTTGCTCCCGTTAGAAAACAGATATTTCCCTGTAAATAAACCGATAAAGGAGGCTGCATGACAACAAAATTAACCTGGTATGGACACGCCACACTAGGACTCGAAACCGATGGGCATAAGCTGCTTATCGACCCGTTTTTTAGCGGAAACCCTGCCACTTCGGCATCCGCCGATGAAACGGAGGCAGATTTCATTCTGGTTAGTCACGGGCACGGCGACCACGTTGGGGATACGGTCTCCATCGCTGCACGAACGGGCGCCTTGGTCATCTCAAACTTCGAGATCGCAAATTGGTTTGATACACAAGGTGTTGAGAAAACGCATCCCCAACATCTTGGTGGTGGATTCCAGCATCCATTTGGTTATCTTAAGTTGACGCTGGCATTGCACGGCTCGGCTCTCCCCGATGGCTCTTATGGCGGCAACCCCGCTGGTTTTTTGCTAACAACGAATGACGGCAAGAAAATTTATATGGCGCAAGATACGGGTCTCTTCGGCGATATGAGCCTGATCGGCGACGAGGGGATCGATCTAGCTGTCTTGCCGATTGGCGATAACTTTACAATGGGCCCAGAAGATGCACTCAGAGCTGTTAAACTTTTACGTCCCAAAGTGGTCATCCCCATTCACTACAATACTTGGGACCTGATCGCGCAGAACCCCGTCAGCTGGGCAGATGAAGTGCAAAGCGAAACACAAGCAAAAGTTGTCATTTTGGAAGCCGGGGAGCATTTTCAACTCTAAGATACTCAACTCAGAAGAACGATGAAAGGGTTGTAGAGAAATTTATGACCCTTTTTCTTTTCCCCACTTTTTTCAATCTCTCGCATTATAATAAACGCCGAAGCAAGGAGAGCACATATGGGCACATTTGAATCAGATCGCCGTAAAGAAGAAGAACGTATTCGCGAAGAAAACCGTCTCCCGCCAGGGCAGTCGTTGACGCTCAAGTTTCCCGTTTTGCATTATGGACCGATCCCAGCATTCACTCCCGCCACATGGGATTTTCGCATTTGGGGCGAGGTAGAAGAAGAAAAAAACTGGTCGTGGGATGAGTTTCAACAGTTGCCGCGCCAGAAAGTTTTAATGGATATTCACTGTGTTACGCGCTGGAGTAAAGCCGACACGCTCTGGGAAGGTGTTTCGCTTAAAACCCTGATCGATTCTGAGATCATTATGGTTAATCCCAATGTGACCCATGTGATGCAACATGCAGAACATGGCTATACAACCAATTTGCCGCTTGAAATAGCGTTACAGGATAATTTCCTGCTTGCCACCCATTTTGATGGGGAGCCTCTCTCGCCAGATCATGGTTATCCTCTACGGGGCGTGATCGGGCATATCCCCTCAGAAGGAGAGTTGGTCACCCCTTATTTTTGGAAGGGTGCAAAATGGTTGCGTTCGCTCGAATTTATGACTGCTGACCGCTTAGGTTTTTGGGAAAAGGCGGGCTATCATAATCGTGCTGATGTTTGGGATGAGGAACGGTACGGAAGATAAGTAAAACGGGTTGCTATGCAACCCGTTTTTTTGGCTTTTTTTCTAACTTTTAGTAACGCAATAAACCACCAATGCCAATTTCTGCCATTTCTGCATTATCACGCAAAATTTCAACAATGCCGCCAGAGAGCATCACGCGCCGTACAGCTATCTCTGTTGCATCAGGCGCTTGAGTGAAATTGCCGCCACAGAAGGGGCATGCATCCAGTTCGTCGGGGGTGAGGTGATCACAACTTTGGCAGCGGTAGCCTGGGGCATGGAAATTCTCATCTACGAGCAGCGTTTGGACGCGCCCTTCTCGGGTAGCGTGGAGTGCATCACGCAAGCCCACCACGCCCTCGATACCTTTTGCCGCAGCGGTGACCATTTGCCGAACGAGGCCGGCTTCCCGCTTGACTTCTGCCGCTGCCCCTACTTTTATCGTCTCTTCCAGAACTTCTTGCCGATTCGCAGTCATCCCCAACGAGAGCGTTCCTACAACAAGGCTTTGCCAAGTTTTCGGTAAATTATTCTGAAATTGGGCAACATTTTTATCTGTGCCGCTAATGATAACGCGGCGTACTTTTTGTTTTTCGAAGAAAGTTACGGCAGATTCTGCTGAATCTTTAAGATTTCGTTTTGCCGTATTTTCGCTCTGACGACTAACGCCTGCATCGGCGTGGCTGCTCCGTCCATGCACACTGCTGGATGCACCGCCGCTTTTGGTATGGCGGACATCGTCTCCCAGCACGCCTTCTTCTTCGACCAGCTCGCCCATGTGGAAGTAGAAAAAGCGCGCGCCTTGCATATCTACAAGGGCTACGCCATAAGCGCCGTAGGCATCGAGAATATTCGCCAACGGGCGTACATAAGGTCTGCTAGCAATATGGACACGGCTGTGTACCGGAACGGATAATGGGTAAGCGCGGAAATATTTTTTCGCAACACATGAAAATATGGCAACGCTACGTCCCTGCCGCGCATATTCATGTTCGATATAGTTGAGGGCTGCCTCCTCATCGGAGGGCATCTCAATTCCTTTAAGCATGGAGCGTAAGGTCAATTTGTAGGCATCTGGTGTAATGTCCGTATCCGTATTTAGGTAAATACTGAGTACGGGGTCGCTGCTTTCGTAGTCCAACAATTCTTGCAAAGCCTTGTCGCTTAACATTTTGACTCCTTTTTGGAATTGATTTTTTATCTTTTCAAAACTCGAGTTCACTTTTTGGCACGACTAAGTGAAACTAAATTTCAGATTTTCCTTTTCTCTCCTTTCTTCTTGTTTTTTTGTGAACACTGCTGCTTTCCGGTTAGGGTCTCTTACCGAGGGTCATTTGAATATCAAGCTCTTGCCCATCCCGCAAAACTGTCAGGGTGACAGTATCGCCAGGGGCTTTATTGTTTATAAGATATTTGAGTAATGTATCAAATTGAAAAACTTCTACACCATCAATGCCGATGATGAGGTCACCGCCTGTGGGCATACCATTGCTACTATTGCTTGCGCCGCGCACCCCCGCCTCTTCAGCAGGGCTATCCGGCGAGATACTTGTAACATAGGCGCCTGTCGGTCTGTCCAGTCCTAATGCTTCGATACTCTGCAAACTTAGATCGCTGATAGACGAGATACCCATATAGGGGTAATCATAATATCCGTCTGTAATGAGGGCAGGTACAACACGCTTAACGATATTGATGGAGATGGCAAACCCGATCCCTGAGTTAACAGGCTCACCCGAGGATGAAGAGCTGGTTGTACGGATGGCACGATTGATACCGATCACCTCACCAATTGCGTTGAAAAGCGGCCCACCCGAGTTACCCGGGTTGATCGCCGCATCGGTCTGGATGATGTCGCCAGCCGTGAAATATCCACCACTCGGGGCATCGTTAAGGGAATCGAGCGTGCGCCCGAGGGCAGAGACGATGCCCGTTGTCATTGTACCGCTCAAGCCGAAGGGGTTGCCGATGGCAATAACCGTTTGACCCACACGAAGGAGATCTGAATCACCAAGGGTTAACGGATAAAGCTCTTCAGCAGACATATCTACTTTAATGACTGCCAAGTCTGAGTCCAGGTCGGTGCCGATCACGGTTCCATAGGTTTTGTAACCTGAGGAGAAGTCCACTTCCACTTCTGTCGCTCCATCTACAACATGGAAATTCGTAATGACATGTCCTTGTTTATCAAAAACAAATCCAGAGCCAAGCCCAATGCCAGTATTAGTAATTACACGAATAGCAACAACGCCCGGCATAGCGCTTTCATATAGATCGGTCAGGCTGCCTGTTTCAACAACGGGGAGAGGCAAAGGCGTGCTGGGTTCAGCTTGCACCGTACCCTCTTCTTGCACAGGCGGCACAATCGTTGGAATTGCACTGTAGCTTGTCTGACAAGCCACGATCGCTAAAGTAAGTACAGATAAAATCACCAATATTCGTTTCATATTCACTCCTGAATTTGTCTTCTGTTTTTTATGATGCACTCAGGCTCTTATTTCTTTCCTGCGGCTTCTTTTAATAATTTCTTTTGGTTATCGTCCAGTTTTTTCGGAATAATGACTTTTACACGCACATAAAGATCACCTTTATTTTCCGGACTGCGTAAGTTTGGCATTCCACGTTTACTCAAACGAAAAACCTGCTCCGGTTGTGTACCAGCAGGGATCGAGAGAGAGATATTTCCATTCAAAGTTTGCACCTTTGCCTCGCCCCCCAATAATGCGGTAAATACATCTACACTTGTTTCTGTATGTAAATTATGATTCTTACGTTCAAAGCGGGCATGCTTGTCAACACTGACTTTTAAATATAGATCCCCCCCGCCAGGAGCTTCGCCACGTACGCGCACTTTCGTGCCAGTTTTTGCCCCAGCCGGGATTTTCACCTGAACACGGCGACCGTTATTCTGCAAAACGCGGACAGCGCCCTGATAAGCCTCCTCTAATGAAATGCTAACAGGCTGCTCATATTGCTGCGGCTGCGCACGTCGCCCTTGGTTTGCTGCCGTGCCACCTGCCATGCCCCCCATCCCGAAGAGCGACTCGAAAAAATCAGAAAATCCGCCCATGCCTCCCCCGCCAAACATATTCCCAATATCCTCTTGGCTAACACGTGACCCACTACCGGGTGCGCCGCCAAACCAATCGTTCCAGTTGAAATCTCCTTGAGCGCCACGCTGCTGCCATTGCGAATAGGACGACCCAAGCTGGTCGTAGCGCGCTCGCTTTTTGGGATCACTTAAAACCTGATAGGCTTCATTGATCTCCTTGAAACTTTCTTCCGCTTTTTTGTCACCGGGATTACGATCAGGGTGATATTTCATTGCCAATTTGCGATAGACGCTTTTGATTTCATCCTGGCTGGCTTTGCGTTCAACCCCTAATATTTTGTAATAATCTTTATATTCCATAGATACCTGTATATAGCTTGTTTTATGTAAATTTATTGTACGCAACGTGAGCGATGAAAGTCAAGCCTCGTAGGTCAGGTCTAATACAACTCTAATTCAGTCTCTCATAAAAAGTGACAGCCAGCAGAAAGCTGGCTGTCACTTGGTCAGTTGCACATAAACGGATCAATTACCGATACTTCATCCCAGACGATGGCTTTTGCATACGCATCGCATACCAGGCTAATCCTCCCCCACCCAAGAGTAGAAAAACGCCCAGAATTCCCAATAACCCAGATGAATCACCTTCTGCTTCAGGCTCTGCCAAAGTAGAAACCTGTGACTGTGCCCCAAAATTAACGAATACTCGTTCTCCGGCTTGTGTATCAATTGTGTAGCTCAGCGTATTGGTCGGGTTATAGCCATCAGGGATGGCTGCACTAACGGTATATTTTCCTTCAGGGAGTTTCTCATTCTCTGGCACTTCCTCGAGACCTTCGGGAATTTCTCCAAAACAGATATAAGCTGGTTCAAGCGTATCAAGATCAATTTCGCTGATAGAATTTTCTGTTTTTGAGTAGCCACCAAGAGAATTTGTAACACTGATCGCGCCGCCTGCCAGACCTAACTCTAACTCTTCACGCAGAGCATTGCCATTTACATCTTCAAAGAGTAGCACACAGATTTCCGTTGTCCCGTTGAAGGGAGTGGGTGTAGGCAGAGCCTCTGTGGGGATCGGCGATGGTCCGGGGGTAATTGTCGGCGCAGCAGCAGGGCCGCCAACACCGATCATTATCTTTTGCCCGATAACAACAGTGCAGTTTTCATCCAATTCAGGGTTAAGCCCACGCAGTTGATTCTCATCAATATTGTGCAAGAGCCAAATTCTCTGGCAGTTATCACCCTCACGAACCGTATAGATAATACGTCCATCCGGCCCTGGGGTGGGTGTCTGAAATTGCCCAATTTGCGGTGAGTCAGAAGCTTGTGCAGAAAAAGAAAGCCCCACAAGCAGGGCAAATAGAATAGGCAAACTAAAGAAAAAGATTTTTTGTGGTTTCATCATAATTTTATACCTGCCGCATTATATCCTAACTGCCTGCCTACTGCTTAATTTCTTTCTCAGGATACGGTACAATTCGGCAAGCCTTTTTTCGTCACTCTCTGGGAATAAAACATTATGAAACGCACTGATATTTTATCTTCACTCAAAACCTCGCCAAACCTTGATGTACTCATCGTTGGCGCTGGTGTGAACGGGATCGCGACCTATCGCGATCTCGGAATAAATGGTGTTAATGTTTTGCTTGTAGACCGCGCAGATTTCTGTTCCGGTGCGAGTGCGGCTTCTTCACATATGGCACATGGCGGCATCCGCTATCTTGAAAACGGAGAATTTGGGCTCGTGCGCGAAGCCGTTCGCGAACGTAATCGTATGCTCCAAAATGCCCCTCATATTGTCCGCCCGCTGCCGACCACTATTCCCATTTTTAAGATTTTTTCTGGCTTACTGAATGCCCCTCTGAAATTCCTGAATCTACTTAACCGCCCCGCCGAACGAGGTGCATTCGTCATCAAGATCGGGCTGATCTTTTACGATGCCTTTACACGCGCCCAGAAAACGGTTCCCAAACATCATTTTGAGCGACGCAGCAAGGCCCTAAAGCGCTTTTCTTCACTGAATCCTGCTGTTCGGTATACGGCAACCTATTATGATGGTGCGATTCTCGAACCTGAGCGTCTCGCCCTCGAGATGCTTCTTGACACGGAAGCAGATCAACTCAATGCGCGTTCTCTAAACTACGTCAGCGTTGTTGGGGGTAAGCTAAATTTTGTCTCGCTCAAGGATGAACTGACTGGAGAAATATTCGATGTCCGTCCTCGTATACTGATCAATGCTGCGGGACCCTGGATCGACGGAACGAACGCGACCTTGGGCTTGTCGACGCGTTTCATCGGCGGGACAAAAGGCTCCCACCTGATTCTCGATAACCCCGAACTCAGAGCAGCGATCGGCAATAATGAATTCTTCTTCGAAAACGACGACGGACGCATCGTCCTGATCTACCCGCTTCACGACAAGGTGCTGGTTGGCACATCTGACCTGCCCATTGAAAACCCCGACGACGCACGTTGCACCGAAGAAGAAATTGATTACTTTATCGCCATGATCAAAGTTGTCTTTCCTGAAATCCCTGTTTCAACCAAACAGATCGTTTACCGCTTTTCGGGCGTGCGTCCGCTTGAGTTTAGCAACGCAAAAAAGGCTGGGCAAATCTCTCGCGACCATACCATCCAGGTACTCAGCGGTGTCTGGACTGGGCAAAATTACCCGATCTATTCACTGGTTGGCGGCAAATGGACATCGTTCCGTGCCTTCGCAGAAGAAGTTACCGACAAAGCGCTCGCTTTCTTGGGCGAAATGCGCAAAAGAGATACCCGGAATCTCGGCATCGGCGGCGGGCGCAATTATGAACGCCGTCAAAAAGAACGCAAACAACAACTTGAAGGCATCGCTGCCTGGACAAATCTGACCATCGAGCGGCTAGACGTACTCTACCAACGCTATGGAACACGCGTTGAAGAAGTAGCTCTATTTATCTCCCAAGGCGAAGATAAACCCTTAGAAGAATTACCGCACTACAGCCAGCGTGAGATCGGCTTTTTGGCGACAAAAGAGAAGGTGATCCACCTTGATGATCTAATTTTACGCCGCACCCATATTGCCAAATTAGGCTTTCTTACCGGCTCCCTTTTAGTCGAACTGGCAGATATTCTCGCAGAAGCATTGGGCTGGGACGATCAACAAAGAGATGCCGAAATGCTCCGAACAGTTGAGTTACTAGCTGATAAACATGGGGTCACATTGTAATAACAATGAAATATCCCATCTACTAGGAACACCATCCCTGAAATTTCTATACACTTCCTGTTTCTATTACGCGAACAGGAAGTTTTATTCTTACCAGGAAAATCCAGTAAAATACTCCCCTATGTCAAAAAAAGATATGCGTTATAGAATAATATTCCTGCGCCACGCCGAATCAGTCGGGAACGCAGAAGGCTACTTTCAAGGGCAAGACGACTTCCCCCTCACCGAGCGCGGACGTGAACAAGCAAACGCCCTTGCAGCACGTTGGTTTAAAGAAAAGCGCAAATTTGATTACGCCATTTCCAGCCCGCTCAGCCGCACGCGCGAAACCGCAGAAATCGTCGCAGAGAAACTTCAACTTGATTTGGAATTTGACCCGATCTGGATGGAACGCCATAACGGTGCCGTAACCGGCTTAAAACATGCAGAAGGGCGCAAACGCTTCCCCGAACCGGCTTTCCGAAATCCTTATGCCGACTTTGCCAAAAACGGCGAAGGTGATTGGGCGCTTTTTCTGCGTGCCGGACAGGCGCTAAAAAAAATACTTTCGCGCAAACCGGGTCGCTATCTGATCGTCTCACATGGCGGTTTGCTCAACCAAACCATTAAAGCCATTGTTGGCGTTGCCCCCCACGCTAACTATCAAGGTCCCCAATTCCGTTTTGGGAATACCGCCTTTGCCCAGCTCACCTACTTTTCCGATGCCCATCGCTGGTATGTCGAAGGATTAAATGACCAAAACCACTGGAGAAATCATGATGAATAACCCCCTTAAGATCTTATCCTTCGGCGCAGGGGCGATTGGAACCTATATCGGCGGAAGTCTCGCCTTGGCAGGACACGAAGTCGTCTTTGTGGAACGCCCCGACGTGGCAGACGCGTTAAACGCTCGTGGACTTCGGCTTGATCTCAGTTTAGATGCGCGACGTAAAACCCTCGACTCGGATCTGATTCCCGCCGCCGACCTGGTCTTTACCGATACCCTCGAAAAAGCCCTCGCCTACGGTCCTTTCGACGTGGCGCTCTTTGCGCTCAAATCCTACGATACAGAATCCGCCCTCGAAGAAATGAAACGCCTCTCTGAGAAAATGCCACCCCTTCTCTGCCTCCAAAATGGCATAGATAACGAACCAACCATTGCCGAAATTCTTGGCCCAGAAAAAGTGATCGCTGGTACAGTCACTTCTGCCATCGGGTGGCGGGATACAGGCGACATTGTGCTCGAAAAATTACGCGGCATCGGCATCGCAGATGAACATACGCTCTCCAAACCTCTTGTTGCAGCCATGAACGCAGCCCTGTTAAACGCCAAGCTCTATCCACGTGCAGCAGATATGAAATGGTCGAAAATGCTCACAAATTTGGTTGGCAATGCAACCTCGGCAATTCTCGATATGTCCCCTGCCGAAATTTTCTCACGAGATGATCTTTACGCTTTTGAGATGCGCATGTTACGTGAGGCGATAAACGTGATGGATGCATTGAAAATTAGCGTGGTTAATTTGCCCGGCACACCTGTGAAAGCACTTGCTCTCGCGGCAAAGGGACCCGGTTGGCTGCGTCCGCTTGCAGCACAAAAACTGGGCGGCGGGCGCGGCGGTAAGATGCCCTCCTTCCATATTGATCTGCATTCGGGGCGCGGAAAATCAGAAGTAGATTATCTCAACGGCGCGGTCGTGCGTGCTGGGAAACAAGCCAAAGTACCAACTTTGGTAAATCAATTACTCAATGAAACCTTGCAAGCCATGACACGCAATGAGATCTCGGCTGAAAGCTATGCTAAGAAACCAGAGAAATTACTGAGACAGGTTTAGAAACGTCAATATTATGAACTCAAAAAACGAAATAAAAATTACAGAACCCAGCGAAACGGTTGAAGTTCATCTCGCTGACGGGCACACACTCACCGGTAAACGTGGGACAAGCGCAGGCGAATTTTTCCGTGCAGTGAGTGAAGACACAGCTAATCCCATCATTGCAGCGGTGGTGAATGGCGATTTGCGCGAATTGAGCTACCCGATCAAGATCGAGTCAACATTGAAAGCTGTAAAGATATCTTCAGCAGATGGGGCACGCATTTATCGGCGTTCGCTCACCTTTTTGCTGGAATATGCTTTTCAGCAGCTTTTCCCCAAAGGAAAGTTGAGTATTGATCACTCGGTTAGCTCGGGAGGATATTACTGTCAGGTTGCGGGGCGAGAGCAGCTTTCGCTTGAGGAGCTGGAGATGCTCACGCAACGGATGCAAGCCGAGGTCACGGGCGACCGTCCCTTCCTCCGCGAAGAAGTTCCGCTTAAGGAAGCCATCCAATATTTTGAGAAATTAGGACACAAAGATAAAGTCAATTTATTGGTACATCGTAAAAAAGATTATTTAACGCTTTATCGGCTTGGTGAGTATATGGATTATCACCATGGCTATATGGTGCCTTCAACGGGTTATTTGTGCTGGTTTGATTTACAGGACAGCAACGGTGGTTTTGTACTCCGTTTTCCGCGCCGCCATAACCCCAATCAGTTGATGCCAATGAAGAATTATCCACAATTATTAGATGCTTTTCGGCGTTATGGTGACTGGTTGACGCGCTTGGGCATTGATAGCGTAGGCGCGTTGAATAATGCTATCCTTGCTGGACGCACACAGGAGATCGTGCTGGTCTCAGAGGCCTTGCATGAACAACATGTTGCCGACATTGCCAACCAGATTGCCAAACGCAAGGATAAATTGCGTCTGATCTTGATCGCCGGGCCTTCTTCTTCGGGAAAAACTACTTTTTCCCGCCGCCTGACGGTGCAATTATTGGCGTTGGGCATTTCCCCCTTCCCGCTGGAACTTGATAATTATTTTGTGGATCGCGAAAATACACCGCGTGATGAAAATGGTGATTTCGATTTTGAGATTTTGGAAGCGTTGAATTTATCCTTATTAGCTGAGCACCTCCAAAAACTGACAGCCGGCGAACGTGTACAACTGCCACGCTTTAATTTTAAAGCGGGCAAAAGTGAACCTGGGGAAAAAATGCAATTACAGGAAGGTCAGCTAATTATTTTAGAGGGAATTCACGGCATGAACCCGAACCTGATCCCGGCTTCTTTACGAGGGCAATCCTTCCGCATTTATGTTTCTGCACTGACCCAATTGAACCTTGATCGCCACAACCGCATTTCCACGACCGACACACGCTTGCTTCGCCGCATCGTACGTGATGCTCGCGAACGTGGCTACACCGCTCAAGAAACCATCTCGCGTTGGGAATCTGTGCGGCGTGGCGAAAAACGGCATATTTTCCCCTATCAGGAAAACGCAGATATCATGTTCAACTCTGCCCTGGCATACGAATTAGCCGCGCTGAAACCTTTTGCCACGTCGCTTTTACGCCAAGTGCCACACGGAACACCTGAGTATATCGAAGCCAAACGGTTACTCGCCTTTTTAGAATGGTTCCAGCATTTCGATACGCACTTTGTGCCAGATAATTCAATCGCGCGCGAGTTTTTAGGGGATTCTGCATTGAAAAACTTCAAGTGGTGGCAGGGCGAACGGACATGAAAAAGGCACGCCAACTTTTGGCTATACTCGCCTTTTTCACACTCGCTTGCGGATTGATCGTCCCCGTGCCGACCGCGACACCGCTGCCTGCTACCGTGACCCAAACAGCCGGCCCAGCATCCACGTTTACCGCTACACCCGATATAGCTGCAACTCAAACCATCTCAGCCGCGTTGACAGAAATTTCTTATACCGCCACCCCTCCCTCTACAGCAACTCCCGAGATGGACCCTGAAGATCTAATTGAAGTAGAGAAACCAGTCCCCCCACCTGCCCTCTCGCCGGGAGCAGCCTATCAACTTGAAGAAGAATTGCTGATCGGCGCATACGGCATTCGCTTCTGGCATAATGCCAACAGCGAGATTGGCTTTGAAGATGTACTCATGATCGAGAAAGCCAACACTCTCAGCATCCGCATCGACGTGGCTTCTGCGATTGAGCCACTCACAGGAACAGACATCAACGGCGACGGATATCCCGAAGCCATCATCGAAACTTACTCGGGCGGCGCGCATTGCTGCTTCGGCACACAAGTATACAGTCTCGGTGCGCAGCCAAAACTGATCTTGAAGAAACCCGAATCGAATGCGGGCGGGCAATTTGAAGACCTCGACAACGATAATATCTACGAATTCATCACCTACGATGATACTTTCGCCTACCAGTA
This sequence comes from Anaerolineae bacterium, assembly GCA_018648605.1. Lineage (GTDB taxonomy): Bacteria > Chloroflexota > Anaerolineae > Anaerolineales > Villigracilaceae > Desulfolinea. Next base: position 12,501 of record JABGQU010000091.1, read on the forward strand.
TTGCCCCTATGCCGCTTCACCATTTGTCAAAGCCATTTTGGTCTACGATCCAGTTGCAGAGCTTTATCTGCCCGCCAGCCCCCAATTCCCTCAAGAATATGTCGCCGATATTTTGCAGAACACAGAAATCGCCGAAAACGTTCAGGTTGGAGAATACGGCGAATGGGACGAAACCACAAAATGCAGCGTCCTGCCGATGGTGCTAGATCACATCTATATGGGTGACCTTGAAAAGGCGCAAGAAGAATTACGCCGCGTCTACCTTTATAGCGATGTCGAAACTTTTTGGGATGAGATCATACTTCAAGTTCAGGCTAGCCCGCTTTATGTGGCGAAAGAAACCGAGTAAAGATTTACTAAATTCATTAGACCACGATTTTACGAAAATAACGTCATTGCGAACGGAGTGAAGCAATCTCCCTCTCTGAGATGGGGATTGCTTCGGCGATAAAACTGCCTCGCACGCGTGCCCGAAAAGGTAATGACAAAATCGTGAAGGTAATGAAATTTTATACTCAACGGTTGACATATATCCTTATAGTGATAAAATCCCGCCAATGAATTCAACCTTTGCACCCCTTTCTTATGAGGCTAAAGCTAAACCCCAGCCCGCATCCGCGCCTTTGGTGATCGGCTTTGTGGGAAATTTTGGTTAAGATGAATTCATAAAAAAGTGCATTAGCACATCTCGTTCTCTTACCCAACACGCTCTCCGATACCGGAGGGCGTGTTTTTTTTATTTCAGAAAGGAAATAAACTCATGATACGGATAGGATTTCTCTACTCACGATTGCGCGTCGAAGAAAAGCTGCTTTTAGCAGAACTCGAATCACGCCCGGATCTGGACGTGATTCGCATCAACGACGGGAAGCAGTATTTCGACATCTCCCAACTACCCGCCGATGTAGACGTAGTACTCCAACGTTCAATTTCTCACTCGCGAGGGCTCTATCTCTCACGCATCTTTGAAGCACACGGCATCCCCGTCGTAAACCCTTCGGTTGTCGCCGAGCGTTGTGGAGATAAATACATCACCAGCCAAATTCTCGTTCGCGAAGGGATCCCCACCCCGCGCGTGTTGATGGCCTTCAACAAAGATTCTGCCCTCGAAGCGACCAATGAACTCGGTTATCCCTGCGTACTCAAGCCCGTCATCGGCTCTTGGGGACGTTTGCTCGCCCGTGTTGATAGCCCCGAAATGGCAGAAGCCGTCATCGAGCATAAGGCATCCCTCGGTGTCAATCATCAAGTCTTTTACGCGCAGGAATATATCAATAAGCCCGGGCGTGACATCCGCGCCTTTGTGATCGCAGGCGAACCAATTGCCGCCATCTATCGCGCATCCGATAATTGGATCACCAATACCGCGCGCGGCGGCATCGCCACAAATTGCCCCCTCACCCCTGAATTGGTCAAAATCTGCCAGCGCACCGCCCAGGCGATGGGCGGCGGTTTGCTGGCAGTTGATCTCTTTGAAACCGAAGACGGTTTCACCGTCAACGAAGTTAACCACACCATGGAGTTCCGCAATAGCATTGAGACCACTGGGGTCAATATCCCCGCCCTAATGGTCGATTATGTCATCTCTCAAGCTCTACGCGGGCGGGAGATGGCAGTTGGCTTAGAAGAAAGGGGATTATCATAAAAAATCATATCCCCTTCTCAATCAAATCTAGAAATTTGATAACGATCTGCGGGTCGAACAACTCCCCCGCCTGTTCACGGATATAGGCGAGAGTCTGCGAATGCGACCATGCAGATCGATATGGACGATCAGACATTAGTGCATCAAATACATCTACTACTGTAAATAAGCGCGCCGAAATTGGTATCTTGTCTCCTTTAAGTCCAAAAGGATATCCTGAACCATTCCAATGTTCATGGTGGTAAAGAGGAATATCCAAGGTTTCCTTCAGACTAATAATCGGTGCCAAGATGTTATACGCATACATAGGATGCTGTTTCATTACATCCCATTCCTGTGGTGTCAAGCTACCCGGTTTTAACAAGATAGCATCAGGGATGCCCAATTTTCCAATATCGTGCAGGAGGGCACCCTGTAACAAATGTATATGCTGTTCTTCTGGTATTTGCATATGAGTTGCCAACCGCAAAGTCAATTCACTAACTCTTTTTGTATGTCCTTCAGTCTCCAAATCACGAAGTTCAAGCGCACGTGACAAACCTTCAATTGTCGCTGTATAGGTTGACAATAATTCATCGTTGCGCCGTTTAAGATCGCCCATCCGCTCAACGACAATTAGAATTACC
>JABGQU010000092.1 GCA_018648605.1 Anaerolineae bacterium
TTCTCCTGTTTGCAAGATAGCTATTTTTACCTCAATTTAGATGCAATCGCCCTGGGGGGCGAGATGAGTAATCGAACTGCCCGCCTATCTTTGTTAAAGTGTTTCCATAACTTATAATTAATCTGTTTCGTTCGCGCAAAAAGCAGTACGAAGTCTATTGGAGAGCTTATGACTGAACCATCCCCCTTGCATGAACCGCAACCTTGTTGCCTTCACTCTAATTTAATCAATATCTTATCGTTTTTAGCAGGGGCGGTTGTCTTGGTGTTTTTCTCAACGTTGCAGAAGATTCTCGTTGGCGAGACACATGTAATCTTTCAGCCACGCGGATACTTAATTCCTGTTTTATATGGTGGATTCACAGGGATGATGCTCGGGCAGTGGTACCGACGTATAAAAAAGAACCAGGCTGAATTATTACACGCTTATAATGAGACTCTGGTAGGTTGGGCTAAAGCGATTGAATTTCGCGATAAAAGTACAGAAGACCATACTCAACGTGTAGTACTCCTTGCCGAGGAATTGGCATGCGCGATGAAATTTCCAGAACAAGATATGGTGCATTTAAGGCGTGGCGCTTTATTACATGATATTGGCAAGATCGCTATTCCTGATGCTATTCTTGGCAAGCCAGAAACGCTGACACCTGAAGAAAGGGCGATCATAGAGCAGCATCCTGAGCGTGCCCGCCAGATGCTTGAGACAATCGATTTTTTATCTCCAGCCCTCTGTATCCCTTGTTGTCATCACGAGCGCTGGGATGGCAGCGGCTATCCTCATGGTTACAAAGGGGAAGAGACCCCTTTGATGGCACGTATATTTGCTGTTGCCGACGTTTGGGACGCGCTCACAAGCGATCGTCCCTATCGTAAAGCATGGCTGCCTGAAGATGCACTGGCGCATATCGAGAATAACGCGGGGAAACTTTTTGATCCTGATGTTGTGCAGGCTTTCTCAAATCATATTCGTCCGCATCTTGGTTATAGAAAATGAAGATTGTCGATTTTCAACCTTAAAACATCGCAATTTTTAAGTAAAACATAGGTTCTAAAAAAGCGCGCCGTGCTATAATCGATTTGGTCAACTTTTACACTATTTCTTTACTTATATCACCCAATAATCCATGTCCTTCGCACACCTTCACGTCCACACCGAATACTCCCTGCTCGATGGCTTGAGCAATATCAAGAAACTCGTCGCGGCTGCCAAAGCGATGGAGATGCCGGCTGTCGCCATCACCGATCATGGGACGATGTTTGGGGTGAAGGAATTCTACGACGCTGCCAAAGAAGCCGAGATCAAACCCATCATCGGGATGGAAGCTTATATGGCTGCGCGGGGGATGCAAGACCGCGACTCGAAACTGGATAAAAAGTCTTCTCACCTTCTACTGCTTGCCCAAAACGAAACAGGCTACCAGAATCTGCTCAAAATAGCATCTGCCGCGCAAACGGAAGGATTCTATTACTACCCTCGTATTGACCACGACTTTCTCGCCGAGCACGCCGAAGGGTTGATCTGCACCTCGGGCTGTATGTCCGCTGAAATTCCGCGCGCGCTGCTCAAGGAAAATCCCGATGAAGCCGTGCGGCGCATGAACTGGTATTACGATGTCTTCGGCAAGGATAATTTCTACGTCGAATTGCAGCAGCATAATATCGTCGAGTTGACCGAGCTGAATCGGCAACTGCTCGATCTGGGCGTGCGTTATTCCGCCAAATATGTGGCGACCAACGACGTTCACTATATCAACATGGATGATGCCCGCTTACAGGATGTGCTGCTCGCCATCCAGACTGGCTCCCTGCTGAAAGACGAGAACCGCATGAAGGTCGGGGACGACCCGACCTACTACCTGCGTTCACCGCAGGAAATGTACGATCTCTTCAGGGAAATACCCGAAGCACTCAGCAATACCCTAGAGATCGCCGAACGCTGCGACGTTAATCTCGATTTCACCGAATATCATCTGCCGCATTTTGACGTACCGGAGGGGCATACCGAAGAGAGCTATTTACGTCATCTCTGCGAGCAAGGACTTGAAAAGCGTTATGGCAAACACGCCGACGATAAGGTCATCCGCGAGCGCCTGAATTACGAGTTGGGCGTCATCAACGATATGGGCTTTGATGCCTACTTCATTATCGTATGGGATCTGGTGCGTGAAGCTCAACAACGCGGCATTTTATATACCACGCGTGGTTCTGCGGCTGGTTCGATCGTGGCGTACTCGCTTGAGATCACGTTGATTGACCCCATCCATCATGATCTAATTTTCGAACGTTTTCTCAACCCCGGGCGTATCTCAATGCCTGATATTGATCTCGATTTTCGCGATGATCGTCGCCATGAGATCATGGCCTATTGTGCTGAAAAATACGGCGATGATAAGGTCGCGCAGATCATCACCTTTGGCACGATGGGCGCAAAAGCTGCCATCCGTGATGTAGGGCGCGTGATGGATATTTCGCTCAGCGAAGTGGACAAGGTTGCTAAATTGATCCCCGCAGTCTCGGGAAAGACCGTCACCCTCAAGGGTGCGCTTAACGATATCCCAGATTTTAAGAAAGCGTATAACTCCGCGCCGCATATCAAAGAATTGATCGATACTGCGATGGGCATGGAGGGCGTTGTCCGCAACGCCGGCACACACGCTGCGGGTGTAGTCATCGCCGATAAGCCCATCGTCGAATATCTGCCGCTGCACCGCCCAACATCGAACTCGGAAGATACGCCGATCAAGACCGTGACCCAATTCGAGATGGGTATTCTCGATGCAATGGGCATGCTCAAAGTCGACTTTTTGGGTCTTTCCACGCTCACGGTTATCGCGCGGGCTGCGGCGCAGATCGAAAAACGGCACGGCAAAAAATATCATCTTGAGAATATTCCGCTCGATGACCCGAAGGCTTTTCAGATCATCGGTGAAGGCAATACGGCGGGCATTTTTCAGCTTGAAGGCGGTGGGATGACGGGGTGGATGGTGAAGATGCAACCCTCCACGCTCGATCATGTTATCGCTATGGTCGCTCTTTATAGACCGGGTCCGATGCAGTTTATCCCTGATTATATTGAGCGCATGAACGGACGTCAGGAAGTTACTTATAGGCATCCAGACATGGAGCCGATCTTCAAATCCACTTATGGTATTCCGATCTATCAGGAACAGATCATGCGCACGGCGGTGGAGTTGGGCGGATATACGGGGCCTGAATCGGATAATTTGCGCAAGGCGATCTCGAAGAAAAAAGAGAAAGAGATCGCACGCCACCGTTCGATGTTTATCGAAGGTTGTGTGAAGAAGGGTATTGAACGCGATACCGCGACTGCCATTTTTGATGATTGGGAAGAATTCGCGCGTTACGGTTTCAATAAATCTCACGCGGCGGCTTACGGCACGATCGCTGTGCAGACGGCCTATTTGAAAGCGCATTATCCCGCCGAGTATATGACCGCGCTGATGTCGGTCTTTTATGGCGATACTGCCAAAGTTTCGCATTATTCCGCGAATGCGCGCGAGATGGGCATAGAAATTCTGCCGCCCGATGTGAGCAAAAGCGAATGGGATTTTGCGATCGAAGACCTGCCCGATGGCAAGAGCGCGATCCGCTTTGGCTTCGGGGCGATCAAAAATGTGGGGCACGGACCTGTGGACGCGCTCATCGCCGCCCGTGAAGGCAAAGATTTTAAAGATATCAACGATTTTATTCGCAACGTTGATCTACGCTCGATGGGCAAACGTGCCCTCGAGTCGATGATCAAAGTTGGGGCGTTATCCTTTTTCGGTTCGCGCAGTTCTTTGCTTGCTTCGCTCGAACGTCTGATCGGCGTGAGCGGCGCACATTTTAAAGCCATCGCTGATGGACAAATGAGTCTCTTTGGGGCTGCCACCGGCACGACCGATACGATCACACTCTCGCAGGGCGATGATCTCGACCAACGCACAGAACTGGACTGGGAGCGCGAACTGATCGGCATTTATGTTTCCGACCACCCCCTTTCCTCTTATCAGGCGACGCTCAAAAAGATCGTCACCTATTTCTCGCCTGAGTTGGTGGATGCCGATCACGAGGAATTTGTGCGTGTGGCGGGTTTGGTCGCGGGCGTGCGTCCTTACCAGACCAAGAACGGCAAAGCAATGGGCTTTGTGACCCTCGACGACATGCGCGGCGTGATCGAGTTGGTCGTATTCCCGCGCACCTGGCAGGAATACCGTGAACTTTGCGTTGAGGGCAAGATCGTCATCGTTGAGGGCAAAACGGATGCGAACTCGACTCCGCCGAAAATCCTTGTGGATAGAATTCGGACGGATTTTGATCTCGTCACCTCGGCCGAAGAAAAACGCGAGACACTCGCGCCCCAACCTGCTGCCGTTAAAGAAAAAGTTTCTCCGAAGAAAAAAGATATTCCGCCACCCGTAGCGCAACAAGCGCCTCCGCAAAAGATCGCTGAACCCGCCCCGAGTTATAAAACAGAAACTCCGTCCCCAGCACAGGTTCCCCCTCCGTTTACGGGGGGGGGGAGGGGGGGGCAAATAGAGGAAGAAGAAGACCCCTTTGCCGGGATGCCGCCCATGCCCGAAGATTGGGGCGAGATCGTCTATCAATCGGATCAGTTCGAGCCGCCGGTTAACGAGACTCCGCCCATGCCCGAAGAATCGCCTCTTGTAGGGAATCAACTCAAGGACACGCTCGAGGCGGCGCAGCCATCCGCCAAATCCCTCGACGAGATCCGCGAAATCATGCCCTCCCTTTTGCCCGCAAAAGAGCCGGAGCGTGCGCCGCGTCTGATCACCATTTCGCTCAAGCCGAATGGCAGCCTCGAGCGCGATAAACGCAGGCTGGGGAATATCCACGGCGTGCTGATCTCCTTCCCCGGGCGGGATAGATTCACGCTGCAAATTTACGAGGGCGATAAGGGGCACCTGATCGACTTCCCGAACGACACCACACGCATTTGCCCGCAGATGCTCTCGCGCCTGAAGACGGTGCTGGGCAACGAAGATTGGCGCATCGAAGAGATTGAGTTTTAGCGCTGCGTTTTATAGAGGTTGGGAAACACACATATAGATGAAAAGTGATCAAGAACAAACATCAAGATACTACGCATACTTCAATTACTTCTTAGCTATTCAAAACCTGCTCAACACCTTATATCCATCAGGGTCGGATTTAGTACAAGAAATAAAAAAACTGCCCGGATATAAAAGGCTACAAGAAAAGCCAGGGGTTAATAGAGCAAGGATAAGTGAGCTTTTACGTAATAGCTGGTTTACGTGGGGGCTTTTAGAAGAAATTAGAGAAAGTTCTAGTTTGACGCACATAAATAGCCCTTGGAGCTTTGTTCAATCATATTATGCAATTCTTACGATGCTAGAAAGTTTTTTAATTGCCAAAAAGCAGCCCGTACATCTAAAACATGCAAATCTTTTGAGAACAGTATCTTCTGAACTCAGTAGCTCCAAATCATGTTTCCCCGCTCCATGGAGTTGTGTTTTCGATGGGGACCCAAAATCGAACCCATTTCAACTTTCTAATTATTCTCAAGAGCTTTCTTTATCAAATCCTCTAAAATCCCCTGATAATCCTTGGGAGCATTACGGGCTATTCCTAAAAACGACAAGAAGAAATATATTGAATCAAAAAATTCAACAGTGGAAGAAAAGGGAAAAGCGCAAGAAAATTTATAGTTTAAAACGGCAATCGCTACTTGAAAATATTTCGCCAACAACTATCTTTGATGCTATGTACCGCATGCGTATTCGTTCCAATTATCAGGATATAGATTCTTTTGCATTTGGGGTTTCAGCATGGGGACGGATGAATGGAGATTCTCAAAAATTTCATAGAGCTGTTCTAACGTTGACAGAAGCTTCTTTGCTTGTTTTCGAAGTCTTGATAGCCCGTTTAATGGGGAAGAAATTGATGATAGATGAAATGAAGAAGTTTGCCTCTTCTGTTTATGGACATCCTATACAAAAGAAAATTCTTGAACATTCTGAGATGCTCCGTTAATAAAAACTGTTTCCTATGCTTATATTCCAAAAGAAAGCTGCCTTCCTTGGCAGTTTTTCTTTAATATTGGTACTCAGGATTCGCCCCCTCTGTCCTACGGACATCTCCCCCAAATTCCAAAAGCGCGGAATTTAGGGGAGAAAAAAATAACTATATTTTTCACCTAAAAGGAAATTCCTTTTCTGTCCCCCTAAATGCGAAGCATTTGGGGGGACGCCCCAGCGAAGCGAGGGGCAGGGGGGCTGAACGTCTAACTTTAAAGGAAAAAATAGATAACAGCAGATTTATAATCTCCCTATGAAAAACAAACACCTCCCGCTCCTCGTCATATTCATCGCTTTGCTAGTTTCCCTCCTGCCTATCTACCCTGCCGTCCATGAAGTCAGAAATATCTCTATGGATAGCAATGATGAACTCGAACGGGAACTGGTCTTCGGCTCGATGGTCGATTTTGTGCAGGACTTCAAATATATCCAAAAAGCTTGGGATGAGAGACTGCTGCCGCTTAATATATTCATTGCCTTTATCAATCTTGCCATCTCTTTGTTATTGTCCTGGAATATCAGTCTTGGACTACAGCGTTTGTGGGGGAGACTGAGAAGGAAAAAATAAAAGAAAATCGGTCATTGCGAGCGAGCCGTTTTGCGGTGAGCGTGGCAATCTCCTCGATTGTGTAGGAGATTGCCGCGTCGGGCTGCGCCCTCCTCGCAATGACAAATATTCTTAAAGACTTGCTGAAGCAGACCAAATGTTCTATAATAGTCCCCTAGCAAAGGAGTGATTAATGGTAAAACGAAATATTGTTCATATTGAGATCCCCACCAAAGATGCCGCAACTTCAGGGAAATTCTACGCCGACCTCTTCGGCTGGAAGATCAAATCCATGCCCGAAATGAATTACACAATGTTCGAACCCTCTGAAGGTCCCGGCGGCGGCTTTTCCGAAGTCACTGCTGAGAACCCTGTCGGCAAGGTACTGATCTATGTCGATAGCGCAGATATTGATGCTGACCTAAAAGAAGCCGAGGCTCTGGGCGGCAAGATCATCATGCCCAAATCCGAGATCCCCGAAACGGGCTGGTTTGGCATTTTTGAAGACCCTACCGGCAATCACATTGCGCTTTATACGAGCATGAATCCGTAAATTTATTGCGTACAACAAAACATCGATAAATATTTCTTGGAACCTGCCCTTAAAAAGGCAGGTTCTTTTTGGGTAGTGGTAAAACAGTCAGTGATGCTGATTTTGCGAGGCAGTTTTTCTTTCGACAGGCTCAAGAACCAATCGCCGAAGCAATCTTGTTTTTTAGAAAATGAGACTGCTTACCCCTAGCGGGGCACACGTCCTCAGGCTAAAGCCTTCCTCACAGAATCATCGCATCACTTCAATTTACCCATTACCCTTTTTTCTTTTCTCTACTTATCTCTTCTCTTAAACCTAACCCACGTCTGACTGGGTCTACTCGACCCCAGCCCGCGTTCGACCTGTGTCTCGGGCGTGATCAATTCCAGATCATAATTGCGGAATAAGAGCGCAGTGATGACTGCCATCTCGGTATTGGCGAAGTTCATCCCGGCGCATTTGTGCAGACCGCCGCCAAAGGCGATGATCGCGTGAGAGTCGAGTTTCTGCTCTGCGCGTTCGGGGCTAAAGCGCAAGGGATCATAGAGATCTGGCTGGTCGAAGACCTCCCCCATAAAGTGATCGACCGCGGTCGCGGTTTGTACCATCCAACCTTTCGGGATGATGAAATCGCCGACGGGCAGATCGGATTCGGCAGTGCGCATGATCGTCTCTGCGGAGGGGCGCATTCGCGAGGTTTCGTCCACTGCCATCGAGACATGGCTCAAATTCCGCAGGGTCGTGTGATCGAAATCCTGCCCTTTGCCGAGCACCCCGTCCACTTCGGCGCGTACCAACTTCAAATATCGTGGGTGTTGCGCGAGCTGGATAACAGTCCACGCGGCTTGTCCGGCGGTCGTCTCATGTCCCGCAAAGAGCAGTGCCATCAACAACTGAACGATGATCTCTTCGGAGGGCAGCTCGCCATCTTTCATGCGCACATCCACCAGCATCTGGAAAGGGTCATCTTGCGGGTTGGCACGCCGCTCGCGCACGATGGGATAAAGCACACTGCTGACATATTTTTTCGCACGATCGCGCCGAATGAATTTGGGCAGGGGCCAATGCGGCGGCAAAACGGGATCGAGCGCTTTGCTCAGATCATCATATGCCTGCCAAAAATCCGCTCCCAACTGTTTATTGATCTCCGCGCCGAGGAAGGAGCGTCCCGCTACCTCCTTGACCAGATCAATCATCTCGCTGCCGATCTCCATTTCACCGTTTTCACCCAGCCCGTCCATCCATTCTGAGACGACCTCCACCATTACATCGAGGTAGCCCGTCATGCGTGCGCGGCTGAAAAGCGCATGCAGGATCGGGCGGTGATTCATATAGGTGCTGTGATCTGCTAAAAAGGCGACCTTGCCAAAGATCGCGGCAAGGAACTCATAGCCTTCCTCCATATTGAGCGTTTTGTCGGTCTCTTTAAAGAAGACCTTTTTCGCCTCTGCGCCGGTCAGCACAGCCACGTTCTTGCCCATCAAATTCAGCGCGAAAATATTGCCGTGTTCGGTTTTGCCGCGTTGCAGCAATTCATCTTGTTTACGAATAAAATCGAATAAATGTCCTACAAGAGGCAGCGCGCCAGAAGTAAGTTTTGGTTTTTGCATAGTCTACCTTTCTCTACAAATAAGTTGCCATTATCTTATCCGAGAAAAGCCTTGAAAGCGAAGGCAATCCAAATATGCGCACGCAGCACTTTTCCCCAATCATGCTCAAAACCTCCCCGCTGCGACTCTTTTTCGGTAGAATAAAGGTCAAAAATAACACGGAGCCAAAATGAATGTAGATGGAAAACATTACCGCACGATTTGGGTGAAAGAAAATGATCTTGGCATCATTCAAATTATCGACCAACGCCATTTGCCGCATCAATTTGTGATCGAAGATCTGGCCAGCGTGGACGATGTAGCCCGAGCGATCAAGGATATGCATGTTCGTGGGGCGGGGTTGATCGGCGCAACAGCCGGATTTGGGATGTATCTCGCCGCGCTGAATGCGCCCGCCGATTCGTTCTTGCCCGCGCTTGCCTCCGCTGGTGAACAGTTGAAAGCAACCCGACCAACTGCCGTTAACCTCGCGTGGGCAGTCGATCGGCAGCTTGGGGTGCTATCCGCTGTAGATGGTGAGAAGCAAGCCAAAGTCACGGTCGCGCTCGAAACGGCGCAAGCCATCGCCGATGAAGATGCTGAGTTCTGCCGTCGGATCGGCGAGCATGGCGTTGCCCTCATCGAAGAGATCAGCCAAGCCAAAGGCGGCGACGTGGTCAACATCCTGACACATTGCAATGCGGGCTGGCTCGCATTTGTCGATTATGGCTCCGCCACTGCGCCAATCTACGCCGCGCACGAGAAGGGCGTCAAAGTGCATATTTGGGTCGATGAAACCCGTCCGCGCAATCAGGGTGCGCGCCTGACAGCCTGGGAACTCGGGCAGCACGGCGTGCCGCATACCGTTATTGTGGATAATGTTGGCGGACATCTCATGCAGCACGGGCTGGTGGATATGGTCATCACTGGCACCGATAGAACGACCTATACAGGCGATGTGGGGAATAAAATTGGCACCTATCTCAAAGCCCTTGCCGCGCACGATAACGGCATCCCCTTTTATACGGCGCTGCCCTCCTCCACCTTCGATTGGGAGATGCGTGACGGCGTAAAAGAAGTCCCTATTGAGCAGCGCGACGGCGAAGAAGTGCGCACAATTCAGGGTTTGCACGATGGTGAAATTAAACAGGTCTTGCTTACCCCCAACGATAGCCCCGCCGCCAACTTCGCCTTCGATGTGACCCCCGCCCGCCTAGTGACAGGTCTCATCACCGAGCGTGGCATCTGTGAAGCGTCTGAAGAAGGGGTGTTGGGGTTGTATCCGGAAAAACGATAGTCTCTGAGCGGAGACGAAGCGTAGCGAAGTCGTAGTCGAAGAGCGGCTTATGCAAACCCGTCCTTCGACTGCACTCCCTACGGTCGTTCCGCTCAGGAACTGTAATCACTTAGGAACGGGAATTAAATAACTTTCCCATTTGATAATTGGGCGGGTAGTGCCCGATAATTCCAACGTGGTAAAAAGTCATCAAAGACGATACGCATATTTTCTTTGAAATCAGCAGTATATTTTCGTCCTGTTTTGTAAACTTTATCAATAATATGTACGAAAGTTTTGAGACCTGTTTTAGTGGAAGTTTTTTGCATCAACTCTTTGACCAACTCAACTGAAGTAAAGATCACGCCTTGGCAAGCTCTGGTTACATGAGGAAAAAAGCGGTGTTCAATAGGGTTCCATTTTGAACAATAAGGCGGATAATGGGCAATGCGGATTTCGATACCAATTTCATCTGCGAGAATTTGAAGGTCTTCTTTGAAGAGATAATGCCTGGCGCTATTGCTGCCGCCACCATCGCAAGGAATAAGAAGAGAAGTCGCATCTGGATAATCACGTCTTCCGAAGTTGTACCACCAGTGGCGAATGCTATCGCAAGCAAATTCACCCGTATCATGGCTTGTGCCAATATTGATGTAGCCGATGTTTCGGACAATATCATAAAGACCATGCGGAATGATAATTCCTTCAGCAAAACTCACAAAATCATGATCGTAGGTTTTCAACTCTTCCAGCGTATAAAGATGTCCTTCTCGATAGAAATTGCCTAAATGCTCTTTTTTCTTGGTGTCAATACTAAGAATTGGATTGCCAGCCGCTTTATATTCGGCTATTAGCCGAGCAATCTTCTTGAATTGAGCGTCGCGATTGGCTACTTCTTTCATTGAGCATCTTTTCTGAGCTTTTCTGACCCGATAATCGTGTTTCTTGAGAAGTTTGCGCACAACATGCTTGCTTATCCAAACATCGTGATCTTCTTGCAAGGCGATAATAATTTCGCTTGTGCTTAGATTTGTCCAGCGCACTTTTTCATCCATCGGGCTTCCGGCTGTGTGATTTTTCAAAACCAGCAGAAACTGTTGGTCGATTTCTTTGTATTGTTCCTCATACGATTTTCGACCTCCGCCTTTTTTACGAATACGAAAGTCTATTTTTTTTGAGGTAATTCCGCAACTTCGCTTACGCCCTTACTCACTGTGCGACGACTGCATCCTAAAACTTCAGCGATGTAACTGCGTCCACCATGCCCGATTTTTAACGCTTCCAAACCTGCGTAACGACGTCCATCTTTTTCGTTTAGGCTATTGTAAAAACTTCGCATGGTTTCTTCTGTCTCTCGACTGTAAAAACGCTTTTTTTCTTGGAGAGGTGTCTTATTGTCCATATCCGTAGACTACTGCATTTGAAACTTTTACGCAACCTAAATGCGCAAGTTATTTACGGCTCATTCCTTAGGAGCAAAAAATGAACGCATTTCGCAGCATCGAATGGCTGGATGAAGGCATCGTCCGTATGCTCGACCAGCGCAAGATTCCCCGAGAAACGGTTTATAACGACTACACCACGCACAGCGAAGTTGCCCAAGCCATCAAGGATATGGTCATTCGCGGCGCACCCGCCATCGGTGCGGCTGCCGCCTACGGGTTGGCGTTAACTGCCCATCACAGCCAGGTCGCTGATGCGGAAACGCTGCGCGCTGAGCTTGCCGACGCATCCAACGTACTCGCCCGATCCCGACCGACTGCCGTTAATCTCTTCTGGGCACTAAATCGGATGAATGACCGCATCGCCGACCCTGCGTTGGATAGCGTAGTCACCCTGCAAAAAGCGACTCTTGCCGAAGCGCACGCCATCGCTGAAGAAGATGTTGCCATCAACAAAGCCATTGGCAAGAATGCCCAGTCCCTCATCCCCCAAAAGGCGACCATCATCCATCATTGCAACACCGGCAGCCTTGCCACTGTGGATTACGGCACTGCGCTGGGCGTTATCCGCATGGCGCACGAGTTGGGCAAGGATATCTTTGCCCTGCTTGACGAGACGCGCCCGCGTTTGCAGGGTGGGCGTTTATCAGCGTATGAGCTAAAAGAGCAAGGGGTTCCGTTTAAAGTCATCGTGGACGGGGCATCCGGCCACTTTATGCGCACCCTCGGCGTAGATTTATGCGTCGTTGGCACAGATCGTGTCGCCGCCAATGGCGATGTTGCCAACAAGATCGGCACCTATAATTTAGCGGTTGTCGCATACGAGAACGGCGTCCCTTTCTATGTGGCTGCCCCGACGACGACGATAGATATGGCAACCAAACACGGGGACGAGATAGAGATCGAAGAACGCCCTGCAAATGAGATCACGCATGTTCGCGATTGCCAGATTACGCCGGATGGTGTCGAGGTCGGTAATCCCGCCTTTGATGTGACGCCAGCTAAATACATCACCGCCATCATCACTGAGAAGGGGCTGGTTTACCCGCCTTTCAATGAAACTCTAGAAAAGTTGATGGGATAAACCCTTGAACGCTGCTAAGCCACTATCTTTTTATACTTACGAATGCAGTAATGCAGATTGCCGCTTTCGGTTTCCTCTCCTGGCAGGTGAATCTATAACGGAAGCCTGCCCAAAGTGCGGGGCGTCCCTGCGGGATGTTGAGCGTCCGTACCCCCGTCATTTGGTCGGGAAAGGGCAGGTCGCACCGCGTCCGCTTGAGATCCACGTCATCCTGGATAATATCCGCAGCCTCTATAATGTTGGCTCGATCTTCAGGACAGCCGAAGCAACGGGCATCGCCAAACTGCATCTGTGCGGGATGACCGCTACGCCTGAAAACCCGCGTTTGGCAAAAACGTCCATTGGTGCGGAGCAGATGGTGGCGTGGGAGCAGCATAATAATGGGGTTGTCGCCGCAGAAAAACTGCGTGCGGAAGGGTTTTCTTTGTGGGCGATCGAAGGGGGACAGCGTTCTACGCCGCTATTTGAAGCCAAAATGCCTGACGAAGGACAGCGGATCGTGTTGGTGGTCGGCAATGAGCTTGCCGGTATTGACCCCGAAATATTGCGGATCGCTGAGCGTGTTTTATTTATTCCCATGCAGGGGCGCAAGGAGTCTCTTAACCTGACAGTTGCCTTTGGGATCGCGGCTTATTTTTTGCGTTTTCTTTAGGGGCGGGAGGGGCTTCACACACGGGCGTGCGTTGCACCCTTTTCTCACTTGCTCTAATTTCCCCGCTATCCTTTCAACGATTTTCGTCAAACTTGGTATAATTCCCGCCTTATGAGTGATAAAAAATACCATATCTGGACGGCCGGCTGCCAAATGAACGTGGCGGATTCGCGCCGTCTGGGTTCCTCCCTTGAGCATCTCGGCTACGCCTTTACTGATCAAGCCAAAGAAGCCGATGTGCTCGTACTCAATACCTGCGTCGTGCGCCAATCTGCCGAGGATAAAGCCCTCGGCTTTCTGCATTCCATCCGCCCGCTCAAAGAGAAAAATCCCGATCTCGTTATCAACCTGATGGGCTGTCTCGTTGGCGTCAAGGGTGCCGAAAAATTGCAGAAGAAACTGCCCTTTGTGGATGTCTTCTCGCCGCCCTCCGACCCGGGACCGCTGATCGCCCATCTCACACAGGATGACGACTACGTCGCCGAAACGAACGTGACCCAAAACAGGTTCGCCATTATGGATGGCGAGATCATCATTCCCGAACATGAGCGCGGCAAACTTACCTCCGCATATATTCCCGTTGTATACGGTTGTTCGCACGCCTGTACCTATTGCATCATCCCATATCAGCGCGGCATCGAACGCAGCCGTCCCCTCGGCGAGATCGTCGCAGAAGCACGCTCGCTGGCAACGCAAGGTGTAAAGGAAATTACGCTTCTTGGGCAGATCGTTGACCGCTACGGCAAAGATGTAGAAGATGGCCCCAACTTGGCTGATCTACTCCGCATTCTGAACGATGTCGAAGGCTTGGAACGCATCCGCTTCCTGACTTCGCATCCCAATTATTTTGGCGTGGATATCATGCGTGCTGTCGCCGATTTGGATAAAGTGATGCCCCACTTCGAAGTCCCCATTCAAGCGGGTGATGACGACGTGCTCGAAAATATGAAACGCGGCTATACCCAGAATGATTATCGCGAACTGATTGCTCAAATTCGTGCAGAAGTGCCAAATTGCTCCATCGCTACAGACATCATCGTCGGCTTCCCCGGCGAGACGGATGAGCAGTTTGAGAATACATATACTCTTCTCGCCGACCTGAAAATGGACGTAGCGCATCTTGCCCGCTATTCCCCGCGCAAGGGCACGGTTTCCGAGCGCCGGATGGAAGACGATGTGCCGGACAAGATTAAACGGGAGCGTTTCCATCGACTGGAAGCTCTTCAGAAAACGATCGCAACTGAGATCAACGCGCGGCTTCTCGGTGAAACCGTCCCCGTGTTCTTTGAAGAAAAGGTAAAAGGTCGCTGGCGCGGACGTACCCCCACGAATAAACTCGTCTTCGTTGAAACCGACGATGATCTGCGCGGCAAAGTCGTTGATGTCCGCATCACGTGGACAGGTCCCTGGTCGATGCAGGCGCAATTGCTCAACCAGCCCGTAACGCCGATCGTGCTTTCTTAACTAGACCTCTTGCATAAGTCAATTTAGCTCAAAATTGTAGAGCGAAGCGATCAA
>JABGQU010000093.1 GCA_018648605.1 Anaerolineae bacterium
CTTGCCTCTTTTTCGACACTGTGAAGTGGTGCACTTACAAGTTGAATCTAAGCTACGAAAATACACAGAGTGCGAAGAAATTCTTTATGTGCCCTGTGCCTTTGCAGTGAATCTTTCTCTATTCCATCACCTTCAACTTCAACTGCTCAACCTTTTGCTGCAACTGCCCCAAGCGGATGCGGTTCCAGAAGAGATCAATGAAGATGACGGTGAAGGCGAAAAGGGCGAAGAAGAAAGCGGTCTTCATATCGGGGGTCATGCTGAAGCCGCCCTGTGCGGATGCGCTTTCAGAACCGATCACAACCGGGTGGATGGTGCGGAAGAGACGGATCGAGACAAACGTGATTGGAACTGAAATTGCCCCAACGAGCGTATATACCGCCCCAAAGCGCGCGCGCCGATCGGGGTCTTCGATGCCCTGGCGCAGCATCAAATAGGCGAGATAGATCAACTCGACAATGGATGCCGATGTCAGACGGGGATCCCACGTCCACCAGGTGTTCCAGATCGGACGCGCCCAGATCGAGCCGAGCACGATCGCGATGAAGAAGAAGACGAGGCTCAACTCGACGGCTGCCTGCTCAACCAGATCCCATTTGAGATCCTGTGTTCGCAAATAGATGATGCCGGTGATGCCCGCTGCAACGAATCCCAGTAAACCGACCCAGGCAGTTGCCACGTGGAAATAGAAAACACGTTGCACATCGCCCATCACGCGCTCTGTAGGCGCGAAAACAAGGGCGAGATAGGTGGCAACAGCCAGAAGGATGAGCGAGAAAATATCGAGGGCTTTTAGGGCAGATGGTTTTGTTTGCATAGATTTCTCCAGTATAGTTGGTGTTTTGTAGGGGCGAACGGCCGTTCGCCCTTACTCTTCTACAACGTAATCAAAAACCATAAAGGCAATGGCGGTAAAGATCACGTCGTAGACTATTAACAAATTAAGCCACGGAAGGATTTGGTCAAAAGGCAGGTTTTGCAAATACCCACCACTGGCACGCACGGCTGCGATCAGTACCGGCAGAATGATCGGAAAGAGCAGAATCGGCAGCATAACGTCGCGGGTGCGAGTTTGGACGCTCATTGCAGAAAGCAGTGTCCCGACCGCGGTGTAGCCAAGTGAGCCGAGCAGGATCACGAGTAGTAGACCGGGCTTAAAGAGATTTGTATTATATAGAATACTATAAATGGGCAGGACAATCGCTTCAACAATGAGCATGAATGCTAAATTGCTGATGGCTTTGCCAAAATAGATCGCGCTGCGGTCTACAGGTGCCAGGAGCAACCCATCCAGACAGCCGCGATCTTTTTCGATGGACATCGACCGATTTAAGCCTAATGTCCCGGCAAAGGCGAAGGTTGCCCAGAGAACACCAGAGGTAACTGAATTACGCGTTTTTACATCCAGTTCGAGGGAAAAGTTGAATATAAAGATAACCAGTAGGGAAAAGACCAGCATTGCAGAGAGCAGTTCTTTCGAGCGTAACTCTGCGGCAAGGTCTTTCCAGGCAATTGCGCCGATGGCTTTTGTATAACTGCTGCGTCTTTCTTCTCTTCTCTGGCTCATTGTTTCGCCCCTTCTGCGATGACACTTTTGTAGAAGCTCAGCAGATTGCCTGCTCCGAAATCTTCTTTTATAGCGGAAGCGGCGATCACCCCGCGTGATAGTACGTCGAAGCGGGTGGCGAGGTCTTCTGTGCGGGCGAGGTCGTGGGAGGTCATCACCACGGTGCGTCCACGCGCGGCAACGGTACGTAGTACGTCGTCGAGCATGGCAGAGGCATCTTGATCGAGACCGGTATAAGGTTCGTCGAAGAGCATCACGTCGGGGTCATGGATGACCGCGCGTCCAATGGCGAGGCGCTGCTGCATCCCGCGGGAAAATGTGCGGACGAGATCATCCCGTCGTGTGGTCAATCCAACCATCTCCAGTACTTCGTTGATGCGGTTATCAAGATCGGGGAGGTTGTACATCTTGCCGTAGAATTTCAGGTTTTCAGTGGCGGTCAGGTCGACGTATAGCAGTGGCTGATGGGAAACTACACCCAAGCGTTGACGAACTTCTGCTGATTGTTTGGGGAGTTGATACCCGGCAACGCTGACCACTCCCATAGAGGGGCGTGCCAGCGAGGCGAGGATACGCAGGAAGGTGGTTTTTCCTGCGCCATTGGGGCCAATGAGGGCGACAAATTCACCCGTTTCGACGGTGAATTCCATGCCTTTCAAGACGGTTTTTAGCCCAAAGCGTTTGACGAGTTTACGGACTTTTATCATTGTTGTTGACCACAGAGAGCACAGAGCACACGGAGTTTTTTTTTAGCAGAGAGAAATCTCTATGTTTTCCGTGTGCTCTGTGGTGATTTTTTAAACCAAATCTTTCAATTGTGCTTTTAATTCAGCGCGGCGCTTTTTATAAACATCCTCGCTTAGGTTTCCGGCACGGTAGGCATCGTCGAGGGCGATAATGGCATCTAAAAGACCTTCGGCGTTGCTAAACTCAACCGTGTCATCTTCTTCGGTGTCTTCATCATCTTCCTCATCTTCATAGTCGTCGTCTTCATTGCGCTTGCGCATATACATCCACATGCCTGCGCCGATGAGTGCGATACCGAATGCAATTGCACCAAAAATGATATTCTGTTGCGAATCGCCGTCAGATATTGAAACGGTAGATGCTAATTTCCCAGAGATGTTCATCGTTAGCATTGAGCCACTGGGCAGTGGCTGGCTAGCGTATACATCATAGACCAAGCCTTGTGCATCCCGTTCGCCACTGCTAGAGAGTAAATCACTCTTGACCTTAATGCCCTGCGGGGCCATGATGATCGCGGAATCAATCGGGTGGTTGAGTGCCTGTGCAAAATCCGTTTTCTTGTTATAAGGCAATTCAAAGAAGACAACTACCTGGTGCTGTCCCATACCGGGGGAAACAGCAGAAGTATCGCCGAAGCCAGTTTCAGTTTTGGTGTAGCGTTCCCCAAAGGCACTGTCTTCAAATTGGATATTTTCTGCCCCTTCGGGCAGATCAAATTCGATCACTGCTTGCCCGGCTTCTTCAGGAACGATGGTGTATAGGGTCGGGTTGGTGACTACGAAGACTTCCACAACCTGCACGATTTCATAACTGGTGTCAGGAAATTCAAAGAATATATGCAACCGATCCACGCTCAGGCGAGAGGCATCGGTGCTGGTTGAATAGTATGTGATCGGCAAATCGAGAGATTTTGTCTCTGCCGTGGCAAAGACTGGCTCAGACGAGTAGGGAAAATCGTTCTCGTAAACGGCAGCCATAAATGCGCGTTGTTCGGGCATTTCGACATTTTCAAAGATATAAGTGCCATCAGCGTTGACGGTTGTTTCGAGCGTGAAAACAAGATTGAAGCTGCCTGTCATCACGTCGTGGTCGTAGGCATCCAATTTGACGATGAGACCGTCAGGCAGTTCGCCGTCAGACGCATTCGAGATGGTGCCTGTGACGGTGCCAAAGCCTTCTTGCGGAGCGGACTCAGTTGGGGTTGGCTGCTCCCCTTCGGGTGTAGATTCGTCAATAGGTGTTTCGGTGCCATCCGTTGCTACCGGTGTGGTAGCAGACCCATCTTCCACGTTGGGTGTCGTTGTTGTATCCACCGGTTCTGGCGTAGGCGTTGCGGGGATCTCTGTTGGCGCGGCTACTTCTGCCGCTGCAAATTCAAAAGTCAGCGAGCGGATGTAATCCGTCAGCGCAGCAACTTCTTCGTCGCTCAGTTTATCTCCAAATGCGGTCATCCCATTTGGGGAGCCGTTTATGATCGTCGTGGCAAGCGCTACTGCTGAGCGGTTAGCCATATAGCTCTGGTCTGTAAAATCTACGGGAGACTGATCGCTGCCGCTCCCATCTTCTCCATGACAGACAACGCAATTTTCGTTAAAAAGTCCCTTGCCGAGTGCGATCTGTTCAGGGGTGATGCTCAGGCTATAGGCATAGGCGACCACATCCCAGCGCTCTGCGTCAGAGAGGCTGTTAAAGGGGGGCATAAACGCTTCGAGATTACCTTTGGTAACAGCGGTGTACCACGCAGCTGGGGAAGCTTCTAAGGCAATTTGACGATTTCCTAGCGCAGTGGCAGGAGAGGGAAGCTGGGCGCTTTGTGCACCATCGCCAAGTCCGGTTTCGCCATGGCAGGGCGCGCATTTTTCGGCGAAGGTCGCTGCACTATTTGCTGCGCTCGGGGCATTTTCAGGAAAAGCAGGTGCGAGAGTTGGCGCAGCTGTTGGAGAAACGTGATCGGGCGGCGGGGTTATATCTTCTGCCAGCGAAACACAAGCTGTGAGCAACAAGGCTAAGAGGGTAAGTAAAATAATAAAACGCGATTTCATAGATGATTCCTCTGTAGGGGCGGGGTCTAACCCCGCCCTTACTTATGCGGTTTTCTTGCCGCAATTTGCACAGAATTTGTCATTTGTCATAACGGGGTGTCCGCAATTGGGGCAGAACCCGGCAGATTTGGCTTTGCGTTTGCTACGACGAGCAGCGATCATTGCCTCGAGATCATCGTCATCAGCGATGGCGGGAGTCTCGTCAATAACAAGTTCTTCTGAGCCGGTTGCATCCGCACGGCGGGCAGCGATGACCGCTTCAAGGCGATCTTCAGCCGATGTGCTTTTTGCACCTTCATACTCATCCAAGTGGCGTAGTGCTGCTGCACCTTTTTGGAGTAGTTCCGCACGTTGAGTAGGGTAATCCTCAGTAGGGATTTTGCCCATAGAATGGTCGAAATCTAATTCTTTAAGAGAATTGATGTAGCGGTCGCGTGTGGCGAGCAAAGTTGAGTGTTCCAGCTCTTCTGCTGAAACGATCTTTGTGCGTCGTTCTAAATAAGGCTGCGCCAAATACATTGCAACCAAAACCAATATAGCAAGCGTTAAGAAAATTGCGCCAATATCCATAGATTATTTTCCTATTCTGTAGATGTGCACGCTAAATTGCACATCGCTCAGGCAAGATAGATGTGAAAAAGAGCTTACTCAGCCAAAAGCGATTCTACAACCGCCAAGATTTGAGCAGTCGATTGAAAGGGTCCAAGCTGAACATGTTGTACAACACCGTTGCGATCGAGAAAATATGTTTCGGGCACACCTTGAATACGGAATGCCTGTGAAATTTTTGTTCCCATATCAGGACCGTTTGGATAGGTGATGTCATACTGCTTGAGATAGCCGCGTGCTTCAGGCTCTGTGTCTACATAGTCCACACCGATGAAAATCACTTCGCCATCGGGTTGATAATGTCGCCAAGCCTCTTCAAGCTCAACCGCTTCATCCTTACAAGTTACACACCAGGACGCCCAAAAATTGAGCACGACAACTTTACCACGCAGTTCTACAAGCGAAATCTCCTGCAAACCTTCATACTCATAGCCTTCAAAAAGAGGCATAGTGAAATCAAATTCGCCTGTTTCCGCGCCGGTTTGCACATGCCCTTCTTGCGCACGTTGCAACCCCATGAAGATGACCACTAAAAGTGCGATCAAAACCGACCAGATGGTAATCTGCGCCCAGAGCGGCATTCCGCGTTCAGGGGCAGTGTTTTCGGGGGTATTTTCTGTCATATCGTTTTCCTTTTTGCCTGCCCCCCTCTAACTCCCACCGTTGGACGGTGGGAGAACCTTCCTCCCCGGCTTATGGGGGAGAAAAGGAGGGGGCGATTTACTAATCTCTTTTACGCATTTCTTCTTCAAGACGAGCAATATATTCATCATTCGTATCGCTCGAGGATGTGGAATTTGCTTCCGCTATTTGAATATCTACCTGATCCTTGTCATTCTTTTTCCACTGACGAAAGGCGCGGAAAAGGATGAAAAGCCCCGCTAAAATGACGATCGGGGGCACAAAATAGACCAAAAGATAGAAACCCTCGGCTGGCGGCTCAGCAAGCACGCGCGCGCCATAATTATCAACAAAATACTGCTTGATTTCTTTTTCCGTCCAGCCCTCTGAGAGTTTCAGGCGGATCAGTTCACGCCATTGCTTGCAGGCTTGGGTTTCGCAAACATCCAGAGGTGTGTTTTCACAGACGGGGCAGAAAAGCTCATGAGCGATGAGATTAACCTCATCATCACTCACTCCGGTTCCTCCACCATCTTGGGCAGCAACGCTGCCAACCGAAAAAAGAGAAAGCAGAATGACAAAGAGAAACAAGGGGTAAAGTTTTTTCATAAGATTACCAACTTTCTAGTTTTCTTCCTCGGGCCAGGCGGCGATCAAAATACCTAAGATAAAGACATAGCCGCCGATCCAAACCCATTTCACGAGCGGGTTATGATAAACCTTAAAGGGGGTGCTGTTCGCAGAGATGCCTTCCCAGTTGACGAGGATCACATAAACATCATCCACGAGAGTACTGCGCACGCCAGGGATGGTCATCGGCTGTCCACCGGGGTAGATATCGAAGCGTGGCGTGAGTTGATCGATCACTTCGCCATCTTTGACCAGTGTCATTTCAGCGCGGGTGATATAGCGACCATCTTCGTGGGGGAATTGTGCCAGATCATCATAATGAAGGGTATAGCCAGCCAATTCGATAGTATCGCCGATGGAGATATGACGTTGCGTTTCGGTTTGGAAAAGTTCAATACCGAGAATACCGATGCCCATTAAAACCATGCTGATATGGATAATATAACCGCCATAACGACGGCGGTTGCGCTTGGTCAGATTCCAAAGTTCGACAAAGAAATTCTCATCTGATTTGCGGCTGCGAGCGAGGGCACCACGTCCAAATTCGTTAATAGTAACAGTGATGACCAACGCGACCAATGTAAAGCCGCTTAATGGAATCCAGTTGGTGATGCCGTTGGCAAAAGCAAAGATAGGTGCGAGCAATGCGACGAGAGCGGGCTTCCAGATCGCGCGCCCCAATGTTTTGATGGTCGAGTGTCCCCATGCAGAGAGAGGGGCTACACCCATGAGCAGCATCAATCCGCCCCAAAGTGGTCCGGTGGCACGCTCATAGAAGGGTGGGCCCACAGTTACTTTTGAACCGGTAAATAGCTCAGAAAGTAACGGGAAGATCACACCCCAGAAGCTGACAACCAAAATGCTTAAGAAGAGCAAGTTGTTCAACAAAAAGAGTGCTTCACGCGAGAGCATCGACTTCATCTCCGTTTCAGATTTTAAATCTGCCCAACGATAGATGACCAAGGCGATGGATGTTATAAAGGTGAAGCCTATAAAGACGAAGAACATCGGGCCAATTTCGCTTTCGGCGAATGCGTGTACCGATGAAAGGACGCCAGAACGGGTCAGGAATGTGCCAAAAAGCACCAGATCATAGGTCAGGATGATCAGGATCATATTCCAGTGCTTTAGCATACCGCGTTTTTCCTGGATCATCACCGAGTGCAGGAAAGCCGTGCCCGTGAGCCAAGGCATCAGCGCGGCGATCTCAACCGGATCCCAACCCCAGTAGCCACCCCAGCCTAGCACATCGTAAGCCCAGCGCATACCGAGTACCAAGCCGAGCGATAGGAAGAGCCATGCCCAGAGTGTCCAGCGACGCGTCAGGCGAATCCAGCGATCATCGGTACGACCAGTGATGAGCGCAGAAAGCGCGAAGGCGAAGGGGATGGTGAAGGAGACGAAACCCAGATATTGCGCGGGGGGATGAATGATCATGCCCGGGTGTCGCAAAAGGGGATTTAGTCCACGGCCATCTAAGGGAGCGACACCAGGAATTAATTTGAAGGGGTTTTCGAAGAAAACGTTCAGGGAGAGGAAAAAAGCCAATGTTATACCGGCAACGACCAGTACCCATGGAAGTAAATCGCGGTCACGATCCCACTTGCGTATGGCTACCGCCGAGGTGAAACTAGAAAGCAACCAACCCCAAAACAGGAGCGAGCCGGGCTGTCCACCCCACCAGGCAGTCACCTTTAAGTAGAGCGGCATCGTGCTATTGGTCACCGACCAAACATATTCCACTTCGTAGTGTTCATTTACCAATAAATAGATCAGGATGGCGGATGAGATGGTGAGCAGGGGCCATGTTAGCAACATGGCGCGACGCGCACTTTCGATCATGGCGGCGGATTTCTTAGAGTGTCCAACAATCGCAATGACCACGCTGTAAAGCGTGACCAGGAATGTGAGAAGGAGGACGCCGTACCCAAGATTTGGAAGCATAAAAATTTACTCCTTTGCGCAAGAAATGACAGTCACGTTGCACTCTTGGATGAGTGGCTTGCAACTGCCATTTCGCAATGTTCTGATGATGAAGCGGGAAATTATTCCTCGATTTGTTCCGGGAGAGCTTCTTCGTATTTTGTGGGGCATTTGAGCAAAAGCTCATCTGCATAGAAGATGCCATCGGCAGCAAGTTGCCCAGTCATAATGGCTTGGGCTTCGTTTTTGAGTAGATCAGGAATAGGACCTGTGTAGTTGACGACAAGTCGGGAGCGATCTGGGTCTATGACTGCATCGTGTAATGCTTGGGCAAGACCGCCATTTTCTTCGATCTCATTGTTGTCACCTGTAACATGGGCAACTTCAAAGGTGATGGTGAGTGTGTCGGGATCGTATTCGATTGTATCGCCGATAACTGCGCCAGAAATGCGTAAGCTTTTACCAGTAATTTCGCTTTTTTGCGTTTGTACTTCTTCGATGGTCATGAAGTATTCTGCACTGGCTTGGGTAGATGATGCGATCAGGTAAACGACTGCTGCAAGGATGAGCAATCCACCGATGATGAATTTGGAACGTTGCATGAAAATGCCTCCGTAAATTATTTGCCGTAAGGCAACTATATTAAACTATCAATACTATTTTACACATTTAGATTAACCTAGTCTGAAAAAGGAGGGTGAATATCGTCAGGTTTCTCTTATTACAACTTGCAATATTGTCAGAATGCCTGATCCTTAACCTGTTTTTTCGAATTTTTAACTTGATTTTAATATTTATTGGGATTATTATCACAATATGTGTCAGGTTTAGCAGATTACTACCCTAGATCTTTGGTTGAGTGCCCCATTACTCCTATTTAGGAAATCCCATGATGATACAGAAAATAAAAATACGTTTTAAGCAATTCTTTTTCCCCGCCAATGACTCGCCACGCTGGAGAATTATTTTACCGTACACGGTTTTAGGTATACTGACTCTAATCGTTGTCGTTGGTGGAGCCTATGGCTGGAATTACACTAACTCTCCAAGTTTTTGTGCAGATGGCTGCCATACAATGCCTCCGCAAGGGGTGAGTTATGAAGCCTCACCGCATGCCAATATTTTATGTACTGAGTGTCATATTGGACGTGCTTTTGTCGGCACCCAATTATCGCGCAAAGTACAGGATATTCGGGAGCTGTATGCGATGGTTACCGCGTCCTATGAATTTCCAATTAGAGCCAAGCATTTATTCCCCGCGAGAGAAACCTGTGAGCAATGCCATCTTCCTGAAAAATTTTCAGATGATAGTTTGCGAAAGATCACACATTTTGCCGAAGATACAGAGAATACGGCTACGAATACCTATCTTGTGATGAAGACGGGGGGGGGTGATGAACGTGAAGGACAAGGCTTGGGAATTCATTGGCACGTTACAAATCAAGTGGAGTATTATGCAACGGACACACTAAAGCAAGATATTCCATTTGTTCGCGTGAACAATGAAGATGGCACAACCACTGATTATGTTGATATTGAATCCGATTTTGATATTAACACTATTGATCAAGGCACTTTGTTGCAAATGGATTGTATTAGTTGTCATAATCGTATTTCACATGATTTCAAATCTCCTGAAAACGCGGTAGATGAATATATGGCACTCGGGTTGATCTCGGCTGATATTCCGGAGATTCGTAAACAGGCTGCTGAAGTTCTCAATGGCGAATATGCTACTCAAGATGAAGGCTTGGAAGCGATAACCGCTATCGAAGATTTCTATAAATCTAAATACACTGATTTTTATACAGTGCATTCTGCCAAAGTCAGCACAGCAGTAGAAGCACTAAAGACCATCTATCAAAATTCTGTTTATCATGATCAGGAAATAGATTGGGGAACATATCCAAGTAATATCGGGCATGTTGAATCACCAGGCTGTTTTCGTTGTCATGATGGAAAGCATTTTAATGAAGCGAAAGAAGCCGTTCGTCTGGAATGTAATGTTTGCCATTCTATTCCTGTTGTATCAGATGAAAATGACTTCATTACCAATATCGAAATTAGTCATGGGTTAGAGCCCGAAGGACATCAAAATCCTAATTGGATCAGTTTGCACAATCAGGCTTTTGATGAAACTTGTGCCAATTGCCATACAGTTGAAGACATTGGGGGAACGAGTAATACATCTTTTTGTTCAAATAGTGCTTGCCATGGAAGTGTCTATACTTATGCCGGATTCGATGCACCTGCATTGCGTGAATTGATCGCGGATCAACTCCCAATGCCAATGCCAACTGCCACGGTAGCGGCAATACCTGTATCTGGGACTCCCACCTATGCTGCACATATTGAACCCATCTTTGCAGTATGTAGCGCATGTCACAATGCTTCAGTTTCTTCCGCTGGTTTGGATCTTTCGAGTTACGCTGGCTTAATGGCTGGTAGTGAAAATGGAGATGTTGTGCTCGCAGGGGATAGTGCAAACAGCACATTGGTTACCGTCCAGATGGAGCAGCATTTTGCGGTGATCACAGCTCAGCAGCTTGAATTACTGATCATGTGGGTTGATGCGGGTGCGCTAGATGATTAATTTCCCCAAGGTTTTTGTAAATCGACAATTAGGGTCATGATAATCTCATGAACTTAATCACCCTCAGAATATGACAAGATTTATTGAGAATAAAATCACAAAAAGATATACTTAGGCCAACATTAATAAAAGATGAGAGTGTGCTTATAGATAAATTCACTTTTTGGAGGTGTTTATCGAAAATAGCTATTCAACTGTTTTTAGAATGCTAAAGCTTTATTTATTGAAGGAGAATACTGTAATGTCTAAAAAGAAATTTCTTGTGTTGCTGGGTGTGCTATTAGTTCTTGCCACCGTGTTAGCAGCTTGTGGCGCTGCAGAGCCAGTTCCTGTAGAAGAACCTGTCGCTGTTGCTGAAGAACCTATGGAAGAAGGAGTAATGCGTCCTGAAGTGATGATTCCTTACATGGCCCTGTGGGAAGAATCTGCTCATAACGCATCGGATACTGAACCTTTCCGTCATTGGGATGAAGATGATCCCGCTGAAGTTTCCACTCGTTGTGCCAAATGCCATAGTACTCAAGGATATGTAGATTTCCTTGGTGCCGATGGGTCTGAAGCTGGCTCTGTGGACGCCGCTGTCCCAGCCGCTGAAGTACATGGTATTGAATGTGTAGCTTGCCATAACTCTGTCACGATGAACAAGACTGACGTGACCTTCCCCTCAGGCGTTACCGTTAGCGCTGGTGATGACAGCCGTTGTATGGAATGTCACCAAGGTCGCGAGTCTATGGTTTCTTTAGATGCGCGCCTTGCTGTTTTCGGTGAAGATATTGACCCCGATGCAGTTCCGGCTCCCGTTGAAGTTGATGGTGAAGAAGTAACACTTGGCTTTGCCAATATTCACTATTATCCTGCTGCTGCGACACTCTACGGTGGTGTAGCAATGGGTGGTTACCAGTTCGATGGTAAAACTTACGATGGCAAATTCCGTCACGTAGAGGGTATTGACAGCTGCACAGGTTGTCATGATCCCCACACTCTTGAAGTTCAAGTTGAAACCTGCGCGCACTGTCATGAAGGTGTTGCTTCTGCTGATGACTTGAAAAATCTTCGCATGGTCTCCTCTGCCTCTGATTATGATGGTGACGGCGACGTAGAAGAAGGCGTGTATTATGAGATCGAGGGCTTGAAAGAACAGCTTTATGCTGCTATCCAAGCTTATGCGCCTGATGCACCAATTGTCTATGACTCACATGCTTATCCTTATTTCTTTGCTGATACCAACGGTGATGGCGAAGCGCAGGAAGATGAAGCGAATTATGGGAATCAGTATCGCGCTTGGACCCCAAATTTGCTGAAGGCTGCCTATAATTATCAACTGGCATCCAAGGATCCCGGTAACTTCGCACATGGTGGTAAATACACCATTCAGTTATTGGTTGACTCCATCGAAGCCGTTGGTGGTGATGTCAGTGGCTTGACACGCAGCGATGCTGGTCACTTTGCCGGCGATACAGAAGCGTTCCGTCATTGGGATGAAGATGGCGAAGTTCCTGGTAGTTGTGCAAAATGCCATAGTGCTACCGGTTTACCCGAAGTTCTTGCTGAAGGTTCGAATCATGCCAATGAAATTTCCAATGGCTTTATGTGCTCAACTTGCCATAATGAAGAAGCTTGGCCCGAGCGCTACGAAGTCACTTCAGTGACCTTCCCGAGTGGTGCAACCCTGAGCCTTGGCGGTACAGACGCTGATGGTAACTTTGTCGCTGACGAAGGCAACCTTTGTATGCAGTGCCATCAAGGACGCAGCTCTAAAGTCTCTCTCGATGCAGCGATCGCTCAAGGTAAATTTAGCTTCCAGAATGTCCACTACTTTGCTGCTGGTGCAACCCTTTTCGGTGCAGATGCTGAGGGTGGTTATATGTACGAAGGCAAAGAATATGCTGGTTATTTTGAAGCTCACCCTGTGAATAAATGCCAGGATTGCCATGATGTGCATGAACTGGAAGTGAAGGCTGAGACTTGTGAAGCCTGCCACGCTGGACAGGAATTTGATGCTATTCGTTTGACTGCTCCTGATTATGATGGTGACGGTGCTGACGAAGGTGTTGCTGGTGAACTGGAAACATTGGCAGAAGCTCTTTACACTGAACTCCAAGCATATGCCACAGCTGCGGATGCTCCCATCGTTTATGACTCACATGCCTATCCTTACTTCTTTGTCGACACAAATGGCAATGGAGTTGCAGATGGCCCTGCTGAAGCCAACTATGGCAACAAATATGGTGCCTTTGATGCGACGTCTCTTCGCGCAGCTTATAACTATCAGTACTACCAGAAAGACCCAGGCGCTTTTGCTCATAACGGTAAATTCGTTGCCCAAATCCTGATCGACTCGATTGCCGATCTTGGTGGCGATGTTAGTAGCTACACTCGTCCTTAGGTAGTAAATCAGATTTAGTAATAAAAAAGATTGGGCGCATAATTGCGCCCAATCTTTTTTTACAGCGGGAAATGGATTTTAGTGTGTATATAACTCAGGATGAAAATATCCTTATTTTTTCGAATAATCCCCTGCATTAAGTAAAGAAGTAGATCAGTCATACAAAACGGGCTGCCACCTGACAGCCCGTTTTGTTGTTGTGGGGATTAGATTGTATACGCTAAAGGAAGTAGGGTGTCAAGCTCCCAAATTTAATACCACATCTAAGTGGAGATTTCAGGCATGTTGGATAGCATATTGAAAAGGGGATAAGTTTCCCAAGGCTTCGTGAGGGCGGACAGTATTGTATCCTTCCATCCATTCCTCAGTAATATCTCTCACCTCTTGCAAAGAAGAGAAGATATATGCATCAAGCACATCTTCTCTATAAGTGCGATTGAAACGCTCGATATAAGCATTTTGTGTTGGCTTTCCTGGTTGAATAAAAGCCAGTTCAACATCATGTAATTTTGCCCATCGAACTGTTTTTTGTGAAATAAGTTCTGGTCCATTATCCATACGGATTTGTTTTGGATAGCCTCTCCAGGAAGCTATCATTTCAAGGGTGCGAATGACCCGGGTTGCAGGGAGAGAAGTATCTGCTTCGATCCATAATACTTCCCGATTGAAATCATCAATGATATTCAAGGTACGAAAGGCTCTCCCACAAGAAAGGCTATCACTCGTGAAATCCAAAGACCAACTCAGATTGGCTGCCTTTGGCAGCTCCAGTGGAGTTGCTTTTCTCTTGGGCAGTCTTTTCTTGGGTTTGACGCGCAAATTCAGTTTCATCTCACAGTACACTCGGTAAACGCGCTTGTGGTTCCAGCTAATACCTTGTTGATTTCTCAAATAAGCATACATCTTCTTGAAACCCCAGCGTGGCTTTTCTTCAGCCAAATCCTTCAACGCTTTCTGAATTTCGCTATCATCACTTTTCTTCGCTTCGTAGCGAAAACCCGATCTGTTGAGACCCAAAATACGGCAAGCTCGACGTTCGCTCGCTCCGTGTTCGGCAAGAGCATACTCAACTAAGGCACGCCGCTCTCGCGGCTCTACAACTTTTTTTCAACGATGTCTTTCAGTATCTTATGATCTAAACTTAGCTCAGCATACATCTGTTTTAGCCTGCGATTTTCTTCTTCCAGTTCTTTCAACCTACGCAGAGATGAGACGTCCATTCCAGCATATTTCGCTTTCCATTGGTAAAAGCTACTTTTGCTGAAACCGTGCTGACGGCTTAATTCTGCAACGGGCACGCCCGCTTCGGCTTCTTTCAGTACTTTCACGATCTGGGCTTCGCTAAATCTTTTCTTTTTCATATGGAATTCTCCTTCTTCTCAGGGCGATTGCATCTAAATTGAGGTAAAAATAGCTATCTTGCAAACAGGAGAA
>JABGQU010000094.1 GCA_018648605.1 Anaerolineae bacterium
AGTTGCTATCAACTGCTCAGGTGATTGATGCAGACACTCACGATTCAATCACTTCAATAGATTGGAACAATCGAGGAACTCTTTTGGTCATTGGTTCAGAAGAAGGTCTTTTATCCTTTTGGGGAGGTTGGTAATAAAAACACTTCTGAGTAATGCTGGCTAAAATTCGCCTATGTAGCTGCTGTTAGGCTACAGGGCAAACCTCGTTGTGTGGGTTGTCGCATTCCATGAGGGCTGCCCAACAAAGCGTACACGGTTTTATTTTTCAAGAAAATCTTATCCCCAACTCCGTTTCGCACCCGTCGGCGTGATCGTATCGCAGTCGATGTTGGTGTGGAAGATAGGCAATAAAAAACGTAGGGGCGACCGGCCGGTCGCCCCTACAAGATTAACGTGGCAATGAAAAACAGATCCGTGCGCCTGGTGTGGACTTCGCATCATCCACCCACATGCGCCCGCCATGCGCTTCGACGATGGCGCGCGCGAGATAAAGTCCCAAGCCCGCGCCCTTCGTCTTGTTGACCGATTCGACGGCGCGATAGAAGCGGTCGAAGATATGGGGCATATCCTTCGGGTCGATGCCGGGGCCTTCGTCAGAGACGCAGAGGATGACCTGCTCGGGGCGGGCTTCGCCGCTGATACGAATTTCGCCTTTGGGGGCGTATTTGATGGCGTTGGAGATGAGATTGGTAAGTACTTGCCGAATCCGTGTTTCGTCGGCGACGATAACGGGGAATATTTTGGGGAAATCGACGTTAATTTTACGGGAGCCTGCTTGCGTCCCGAAGCGTTCCGCCAGTTTGGATGCGAGATTCTGCATGGAAATGTCGGTCGGGCTGAGGCTTAATCCGCCTGCCTGGAGACGCGAAGCATCCAATAGATCGTCGATCATTTTCGATAATCTATCGGCTTCTTCTTCGATAACGCCCAAACTATCGCTGATGATCTCACGATCCCAACGCGCATCGTCGCGACGCAAGGTACTGGCATAGCCTTTGATGAGGGCTACGGGCGTACGCAGCTCGTGACTGACAACCGAAATAAAGGTGCTTTTAACTTGCTCAGCGGTGCGGAAATGGGTGATATCGCGCACGGTGATGAAGATATTACGGAGGGTATTATCTGCGGCAAAGAGGGGCGCGTAAGTTACGCCAACGGGGAGATTGGGTGGATCGGGGCGGTGGAGATCGCCTTCGACGTAGAGGGAAGCATTGGGCGTCAGGGGCCAGCCTTCGGCTTCAGATTCTTCGAGGGTTGCGCCGTGCGGATCGCCTACCCAACGGATGATCTCTGCATGTGCTTTCCCTGTGATCTCTTCACGCGGTTGCCCATAAAGTTTCTGGAATGCGCCGTTGACGCGCTCAATGGTGTGGTCGGCGTTGAGGATCAGAATGCCATCGGCTGCGGATTCGAGCAAGGCATCGAGGCGTTGTTTCTCGTAGCTAACCTGCCCATAAAGTTGGGCATTGTAGACTGCGCTGGCCGCTTGATCGCCAAAGGAGCGCAGCAATCTTTTATCGTTGGGGGAAAAGAGATCGGGATAATTGCGAAAGATGAAGATCACGCCGATAACTTGTTGATGCGCCGTCAGGGGCAGCCCAACGCCGTTTAGCAAGCCGCGACTGGCGGTATAGGCCAAGCCTTTGAGCATTCTATTCAATTCGCCGACGTTGAACTCAGAAACAGTCTCTTCGGCGAGCAGGGGTTTGAGATAGTCAAGCAGGGCGTGGGGGATTTTCTGTGCCGCCGCAACACGCCAGCCATCTTCATTTTTGAGCGCGATCAAACCGGCCTGCCCTGCAAGCATCTCGATGGAGATTCGCAAAATGCGCGCGAGGAGCTTTTCAAGATCAAGCTCTTCGGTGATGGCGCGGGTTATTTCAAGCAGGTAGTCGCGTTGACGAACACGGAAATCAGGAAGCATGGGGTTATTTTATCATCTGGAATGCAAAAGGGCAGGTCTGAGACCTGCCCCTACAATAAGATTCTTATATTATTCGCTAAGGGCGAACATCCGTTCGCCCCTACAAGAAAAAATTCTATTCTCGCTCCGCAACCGTGATCGCTTCTTCAAGAGCCGTCAAACCCTCGTCGATCTCACCCTGCGTAATATTCAACGGCGGCGAAACGCGGATAACGCTCTCACCACATCCAAGGGTAATAACGCCACGCTCGAATGCCAAATCGGCAATACGATCACGCAAGGCGCCATTTCCTTCGCGGGTTTCTTTATCTTTGACAAAGTCAACACCGATCATCAACCCTTTGCCGCGTACATCGCCAACACTGGGATGGCGTGCCGCGATCTCTGCCAACGCATCGAGGGCATACTCACCCACTTCGGCGGCGTTCTGCATAAAGGATTCACCGATCAGATCAATTGTTGCGCTGGCTGCTGCACAAGCGAGGGGATTCCCGCCATAGGTATTGCCATGTGTGCCTGGCGTCCATTTCATAATTGATTTGCGAGCAACGATCGCACCGAGCGGAACGCCGGAGGCGATCCCCTTTGCGGAGGTGACAATATCCGGCTCAACGCCGAAATTCTCAATGGCCCACCATTTACCGGTGCGCCCCATACCAGACTGAACTTCATCCGCGATCAGCAAAATGCCATATTTATCACATAGTTTGCGCAAAGCAGGGAAGAACTCAGGCGGCGGGACAATATAACCACCCTCGCCCTGGATCGGCTCGATCACAATACCGGCAACTTCGTCGGCGGGCAAAAGACGTCCGAAAATCTCTTCTTCGATATAGCGCACAACTGTCTCGCCGTAGCCTTCGCCGGCACGTTGCGCCAAAAGCGGGCGATAAGGATCGGGATAAGGGGCATGAACCACGCCGCCCATCGTTGGGGCAAATCCACGTTTATATTTTGCTTTACTGGCAGTAAAAGCAAGCGAGCCCATTGTCCGCCCGTGAAAACCACCGAGAAAACCGACAAAGCCCGAGCGTCCGGTATGGTAACGAGCAAGTTTGATGGCTGCTTCCACGGCTTCGGTGCCAGAATTTGTTAAAAATACGCGGGCGTCTTCTTCAAAGGGCGCGATCGCGCTAAGTTTTTCACTCAGCTCGACCCACTTCTCATGATAAAAATCCGAAGAAATATGCAAGAATTTCTCCGCCTGCTCCTGAATGGCTTTCACTACCTTTGGGTGGCTATGCCCTGTTGATGCAACGGCAATGCCAGCGGCAAAATCGAGAAAACGATTGCCGTCCACATCCCAAACTTCGCTGCCCTTGCCATGATCCATCACAAATGGATAAGCTCGAGGATAAGAATTTGAAACAACAATACTATCACGCTCGATCAATGCGCGCCCTTTTACGCCGGGGAAGTTAGACATCTACAGAATTCTCCTTGGTTTTTTCTTTCATCCCCACCAACGCCAGCGCACCGAGCAAACCGGCATCATCGCCAAGCGCAGCAGGGGTAATGACAAGATTTTCAAGATAAGCAGGGTTGAAAATATGCTCCTGCAAACTTTTTCTAAAAGGCGTCCAGAGCAATTCGCCGCTCTGCGAAACACCGCCCCCAAAGATCAAAATAGACGGATTGAAAATATGCAAAAAACTGGCGACCCCAATACCCAGATACTTTCCCGCTCGTTCATAAGCGGATACGGCAAGCGGATCGCCTTTTCGTGCAGCTTCAGCGATGAGTTCTGCCGTCCGCTTCGCCCGCGACCTTAGGCTTGATTCCACTGTATCATCTTCAAGTTGCTCTTCAACGTATCTTGCAATCCCCGTTCCCGAAGAAAATGCTTCAAGATGACCTTTATGCCCGCATCCGCACACAGGGCCATCCGCTACGACCGTCACATGTCCCAATTCACCAGCCAAGCCTTGCCATCCTTCGAGCAGGTGACCATCGCTGATGACACCACCCCCAATACCGGTGCTGATCGTTAGATAGAGTAAATTTTCATGTCCCTGCCCCGCACCATAACGCCACTCACCCAGCCCGGCAAGATTGGCATCATTGCCCAAATAAACGGGAATGTGAAAACGGGCGTTGACCTTGTCGGCAATGGGATAGTTCTCCCAATCAGGGATATTGGGTGTATTCAGGATCACGCCTGTGCGCGGATTTAGCGGTCCCGGGGCAGCGATGCCGATCGCGGTGGGAATTTCACCTTCAGGGATCACGCTCTCAATTAAATTAAGAATCCGCTCAAGTAGAGTTTCATTTTTTGAGCGGGTTTTAATTTTCTGGTGCTTAAGCGGGCGGGTCTCGTCACGACGGTAGGACGCCGCGCGGATGTGCGTCCCGCCCAGATCAACGGCAATGCGAATACTCATGGCGGCTATTATACTTCCTTGGAGGTGAATGTCATGGGGCAAGTGTCATATTTTTGGCAGACAAAACAAAGGGAGTTCTCTTTAATCCAATGTGCGAATAGACATTGCCAACCAAGCCCCACCGATCAGCGCAAAAACAATAATGAGCATCACCCAGACTCTTGTTGAATCGCTTTGCCCGGTTTCACTTTCAGCTAAGTCAGTTGAGGAAGCGGTGGGCATTACGGTTGGGTGGAGGGTGGCGGTAGGTGTTGTTGGAAGCAAGATAAATGTTGAAGTAGCGGAGGCAAGTTGGGGCACGGGGGTATCAACAGGCTGAGTGGCGGCTTTCTGAACAAGCAGGATCTCACCTTCGTATACAGAATCTGTTTCTCCAAGACCGTTCCAGACGCGAATCTGGGCAATTGTAATGTTATAAGCCATTGCGATACTCCACAAAGATTGCCCATAAGCAACTTTATGGATGACATCTCCATCGGGGCGAGCCGTGCTAACGATGACAGGCAGAATATAGTCAGAGACCAGATTTCCGGTTGAGTCATAAGGAAGGGCGGTGAGCAGAGAAACAGCATCGGTTTGCATATCACCGCTGTTGGTTTGGAGTGCAGTTTCGAGCACAATATAAATCTGATCGCTAATCGCAACGGCTGCGCCAATGTCGCTTCGGTCTGGGGAGAGCATGGTGTTGGTATGAGGGCCATCGCCAAGCCAAAACTGGATGGCTTCATCTACCGTGCGCGCGGCTACCCAATTTTCAGAGCGATAGCCATCTAAAGAAAGATCACCCGCGAGGGGATAACCGAGGGAAATCAACCATTGTCCCAGCGTAAGACCCGGCGGGCGAACATGCCCTGGTGCGCCAGCGGCGATGGCGTTGGCTTCCCACTGCGCGACTTCCATTAAAGCAGGGTGTGTATTTAGTGGATGCAATCCATTTGCAACACGTAGCGCATTTACAGCATTGATAACTTCTTGTGCTGTGGCTTCCTGCAACGATGGTTGGGCGTTGGCTTTTGGGGCGGGGATGAGAAAAATGCTGATGACAAGCAGAGAGAGAAGAAGAAATTTACGCATGGGCTTTCTAATGTTTAAAGCGTACAAAAATTCGACCAAAATTCTTACTATCTTTGTCAACACGATGATAAAGAGCCTTAATATGCTTCTGGTTCAGAAAGCGGAGTACTTTCTTTTTTAGCTGTCCACCGCCTTTACCGGGGATGATCTCCACAAGCGAGATTTTCTTTTCAATCGCTTCTTGAATGATGCGGTTGAGTTCTGTTTCGATCTTGTCGCCGCGATTGTAGATGTCGTGTAAGTCGAGTTTAAGTTTTGCCATAATTGATTTTACTATGACGGGAGCATAAAAAGACACCGAGTGTTTTAAAAATACTCGGTGTCTGATTTACTGCTTACTGATTACTGTTTATTGCTCTCCGTAATTCTCCGGCAGCCAACAGCAGAGAACCAAGTCTTTTGCCGCTTTGACTTCATCGAGTCTGCCGAAGGGCGTATTGTGCGGAGCCTCGTGTAGCAAGTCCGGGGTCGCGTGCGCTTCTTCGGCGATCTTCAGCATTGCATCAATGAAAGTATCCAGCGTAACCTTATTCTCGGTCTCGGTCGGTTCGATCATCAGTGCTTCATGAACGATCAGCGGGAAGTAATTTGTGGGTGGGTGGAAGCCGTAATCCATTAGGCGTTTGGCAATATCCAGCGCATGAATGTCAGGCGCATCTTTCCAACGACCTTCAGCAACGAATTCGTGCATACAGATGCGGTCATAGGGAACGTGATAAGTATCACGCAGACGGGCGAGGATATAGTTGGCGTTCAGGACGGCGTACTCAGAAACATCGCGCAGACCATCCGGTCCGTGCATGGCAATATAAGTGAAAGCGCGGACAAACATCCCAAAGTGCCCGTGGAAGGCTTTCACACGCCCAATGGTTTTTGGCGGATCAACCAGCCCAAAGAGCGGAGGCAAACCTTCGGCTTCCTCTTCAACGACGTCGACGATCGGAGCGGGCAGGAAATCTGCCAATTCCGCTGTTACGCAAACGGGACCAGAGCCAGGGCCACCGCCACCGTGCGGGGTGGAGAAGGTCTTATGCAGGTTGTAGTGCATCACATCGAAGCCGAGATCAGCCATTTTTGTGATACCGAGCATGGCATTCATATTTGCGCCATCGCCGTACATCAGCCCGCCCGCATCGTGGACGATCTGGCAAATTTCTTCAACATTTTCATCGAAGAGACCAAGTGTATTCGGATTGGTGAGCATCATGCCGACAAGGGTATCGTCCGCTTCAGCACGTAAGGCGTCGAGATCGACGTTACCGCGTTCATCCGATGGAATTTGAACGACTTTCAACCCACTCATTGCTGAGGTAGCAGGGTTTGTCCCATGTGCCGAGTCGGGGATGAGCATCTTCATGCGTTTCATATCATTGCGGTCGCGGTGATAGGCGCGCATCATCAAAACACCCACAAACTCGCCGTGTGCGCCAGCCGCAGGTTGCAAGGTGATCGCATCGAAGCCGCTGATCTCTTTGAGCCATTCCTGCAATTGGAACATCAACACGAGTGCGCCTTGTGTGGTCTCAATAGGCTGCATCGGGTGCAGATTCGCAAATCCTGGCAGGCGGGCAGTATCCTCGTTGATCTTGGGGTTGTACTTCATCGTACAGGAGCCAAGCGGATAGAAGCCGCTATCGACGCTGTAGTTGAAGGTGGAGAGTTTAACGAAATGACGGACAACGTCTACTTCAGAGAGTTCGGGGAGCGGTAGCTCTTTTCGGAGCATGGCATCCGGCAATTTGGTGCGTGGCACGTCCGGTTCAGGAAAGTCTACGCCGATCCGCCCGGGGGAAGAAAGTTCATAAACGGTGGGTTCAACAATTTTCGGGGCACCATCCAATTTGAAATCAGTCATGGTTCACCTCCGCAAGAACGCTTACAAGGGCATCAATTTCTTCTTTGCTATTCTTTTCGGTCACAGCGATCAGTAAGTGATTTTGCATATCAGGATAATCCTGTCCCAGATCGTAGCCGCCGATGATGCCGTGTTCGAGCAAATGGGCGTTGATCTCAGCAACAGGTTCTTTGCAGCAAACCACAAATTCGTGGAAGAAAGGCTCGTCGTGGCAAAGTTCAAAACCGGGGAGATTAGCGATTTGTTCAGCAGCATAATGTGCCTTGTGATAGCAAAGCTCAGCAACATGGCGCATACCCGTTTGCCCAAGCAGGCTCATATAAACGCCGGCCGCGAGTGCCAGCAAGCCCTGATTGGAGCAAATATTGGAAGTGGCACGTTCACGTTTGATGTGTTGTTCACGTGGTGTCAACGTTAGCACAAAGGCACGCTGTCCACGAGAATCGACACTCTCGCCAACCAAACGCCCAGCCATTTTGCGGACATATTTTTGGCGCGTGGTGAAGAAGCCAAGATAAGGACCACCATAAGACATGGCGATGCCGAGAGGCTGCCCTTCACCAACGACCATATCTGCGTCCATCTCACCGGGGGTTTTCAACATGCCCAAGGCAGTAGGATTTGCAACAATACAGAAGAGTGCACCGGCTTTGTGAGCAGCTTCACCCAATTTTGTGTAATCAAAAACGCGACCGAAGAAATCGGGATATTGGACGACTACCAGCGCGGTATTCTCGTCGATCAGTTCAGCCAGCGCATCAGGCGTGGATAACGAACCTGCTTCCGTACCTACAATATCTAAATCGGCGAATTGCGTATACGTATTAGTCGTTGCCCGATACTGTGGATGCACTCCCGCAGACATGACAATGCGTTTGCGCTTTCCGCGGAACTGCGCAATTGCCATATTTACAGCTTCGGCAACCGCTGTTGAGCCATCGTAATGAGAGGCATTCGCTACATCCATACCGGTCAGGTTCGCCATCATGGATTGATATTCAAAGATCGCCTGCAAGGTGCCTTGCGATATTTCTGGCTGGTAAGGGGTATAGGCGGTATAGAACTCGCCGCGTAACAAAATATGATTGATCGCAGCAGGGATATAATGGTTATAAACGCCTGCGCCAAGGAAAGATACCAGTTCGGCAGCACTTTCATTGGCTTGAGCGATCTCGTTCAACTCTGCCGCAGCTTCCATTTCGGTCAGTGCCGGGGGCAGGTCAAGATCGGGATAACGATGCGCAGCAGGGATGGCGTGGAAAAGGTCTTTTAGCTTCTCTACACCGATCGTTGCCAGCATCTCATCCCGCTCTTTGGGGGAATGGGGGATATAGGTCATAATAGTTTCCAGTTTCCAGTTTCCAGTATTCAGTAGGCAGTATTCAGTAAACAGTTTTCAGTGGATTACTGATTACTCCCTACTGTTTACAAAGTATTCGGCTTGTGTTTCGCTGATCTTTGAAGGATTACAAAACATCGCCGATTTATTCATCATGCCGCCAAGAAGACGGCCAACCTCTTCAGCTTGTAACAAAAGTTCCTGAGCTTTTTCTTCTGAAATATAGCCACTATCTTTTGCCACTTCTATCCAGTGTTGAGTTTCCAGTGCTTCGTTATCAGCATCTGTTAGCTTGCTTAAAAAGTGCTTTTGGTAACGGCGTTTTCCCCAAGCTTCAGCGATTTGTGCACCAACAGAGCGAGAAGAGCGACGTATTTGGTCTGTGAGAGAAAAACTCTCATTACGAGGAAATGCTTTTGTTATCTCAAAAATCTCCCGCCAAAGAATGCGAGCCTTTTGATAAACAATCAAATCCTGAAACCTTTGTACATACGCCACTTTTTTCTCCGACTACGCACTGATTACCAAATATTGAATACCGATTACTGAGCACTGGTCACTGAATACTGATCAGTCTCTATCTGCGCAGTATTTCTCATACGCAGCAGAATCCATCAATTCATCGCTCTGGCTACTAACGTCAACTTGTACCAACCAGCCAGCCCCGTAGGGATCGCTATTGATGACTTCAGGAGTATCTGCCAAACCTTCATTGACGGCAACCACAGTCCCACCAGCAGGAGCGTAAACTTCAGCAGAAGCTTTTACAGATTCAACCGAAGAGATTTCGCCGCCAACTTCCAGAGTGTCATCGACATCGACGAGGGCTTCCACAAAAACGATGTCAGAAAGCTGACCTTGAGCATAGTCGGTCAATCCCATTTTGCCGCTTTCAAGATCAACCCATTCATCCGATTTCGTGTATTTCAAATTGCTGGGGATATTCATTTATCTGTCTCCTTTAGACTAAACGTAAATTATGATTTAAATTAAAAAGCGCACGAAAATAGTCGCGCGCCTCTGTGTTTGATTACCTGAGAGATTCTTCCCAAAAAAAACTGGGAGTTGCCCCGTCGGTGTCCTATTTAAAATAGAAACTTTCCAGAGAAAGAAAAAAAGCGGGTCCTTTTACCTGAGAGTTTCGCCTGAGCTCGCCAGCCCAAACTTGCCCCTTCGGTGCTTTACAACTATCTCTAGCGCAAAGTCTCTCCCCGATTTCATTTAAATTGTCTGACAATAATAATTCTACGGGGCAGAAGGACTAAAGTCAAGGGGATGAGTGTCACTAAAGAAAAAAGCCTGTACTTTGTACAGGCTTTTGAGTAGAACTGGAAGAGCTTATGCCCAACCCTGATTTTTAACAAAATCAGTTACAACAGGTATTTCAATATACTCACCCTGATAGGCTTTATAAGCCCAGAACCACATGATCAGACCAACAAGGAAGCCACAGCCAAGAGTTATCGCGCCTACAAAGGGCAAGATGACTGATAGCAAAAGCCCCAGAATAAGAGCCTGGACATTATGCGCCTTGATAAATGGACGATCTTTCTTGTCTTCCATCAACAAAATGATAATGGGAACGACGGGGGAAAAGAAA
Source organism: Anaerolineae bacterium (assembly GCA_018648605.1). GTDB lineage: Bacteria > Chloroflexota > Anaerolineae > Anaerolineales > Villigracilaceae > Desulfolinea. Next base: position 10,174 of record JABGQU010000094.1, read on the forward strand.
TAAGCCAATGCAGCCCACAACTTGTCATCACTTGTAATTTCGCTTTCAACGATAATAGGTTCTTCAGTCATTAGTAACTCCTCTAATTTAGATGAATAAAACAAAACTTGCCTAATTCTACAGGGAATAGGTCTAAAAATCAATTAGGAAGATTGTATAATACCACTATGAAAAAATCTCCCCGCATTGTCTTCATGGGTTCGCCCGATTTCGCAGCGATAGCCCTCAAACGTTTAGCACAAGATTTCAACGTCGTTGGCGCAGTCACCCAGCCAGATCGACGTGGTGGACGTGGCAAAAAACTCATCTCGCCGCCCGTTAAAATTTTGGCGGATGAGTTGTATATTCCGACTATTCAGCCGCGCCGCGTTCGGGATGAAGAGTCAATGGATGCCCTGCGCCGCTTCGCCCCTGACCTGATCGTGGTTGCCGCCTACGGGCAGATTCTGCGCCCCGAACTGCTACAACTCCCCCCGCGTGGATGCATCAACATTCATGGATCATTATTGCCCCGTTGGCGTGGTGCCGCACCCATCCAAGCCTCTATCCTAGCAGGCGATGCCGAAACCGGTATCACCATCATGATGATGGATGAAGGCATAGACACAGGCGATATGCTCGCCAAACGCGCCATCCCCATCGCGGATGGTGACACGACAGGCACGCTCTTCGACAAACTCGCTCCCCTCGGCGCGGATCTGCTCGTCGACACCCTCCCCAAATATCTCTCTGGCGAAATTAAACCCCAGCCCCAGCCAGAAGAAGGCTCAACCTACGCCAAAATGCTCAAAAAAGCGGATGGGCATCTTGATTTCTCACAGACCGCAGAAGAACTCGAACGCCGCGTGCGTGCTTTCTCCCCCTGGCCCGGCACCTTCTTTGAATGGAATAGTAAACCGCTCAAAGTTCACCGCGCCCATGTTGACGGGGGCAAAAGCCCGGGTATCGGTAGCAAGCTCAAAGTTGAGGGCGTACCGGCAATCGGCACATCAGAGGGAATCCTCGTTCTTGAGCAAATCCAACCCGCAGGAAAAAAACCGATGGACGGCAAATCCTTCCTCGCTGGTGGAAGAGAGTGGAAGTAAAAGTCTTGTGATTCCGCGAGGAGCGTGCTTTTGCGACGAAGCGGTCTCATAGCTATAAGATTGCTACGTCGGGCTACTGCCTTCCTCGCAAATTCAGAAATTATAGGAGTTTATTATGAAAAAATACATCGCCTCCATCGATCAAGGCACCACCAGCACCCGCTTCATCATCTTCAACCACGCGGGCGAAGTCGTTGCCGTTGACCAGAAAGAGCATAAACAAATCTATCCCAAACCCGGCTGGGTGGAACACGACCCGCTCGAAATTTGGGTGCGCACGCACGAAGTGATGAAAGGCGCACTTGAGAAGGGTAGCATTGACGCAAGCGATATTGCCGCAATTGGCATCACCAACCAGCGCGAGACAGCCGTAGTTTGGAACCGCCATACGGGCGAGCCGATCTATAATGCCATCGTCTGGCAAGACACGCGTACCGACGAAATTTGTAACGAGTTCGCCAAAGAAGGCGGGCAAGACCGCCTGCGCGCCAAAACCGGGCTGCCGCTCGCAACCTATTTCTCTGGTCCCAAAGTGAAATGGATTTTGGATAATGTCGAAGATGCGCGCGAACTTGCCGATTCTGGCGATCTGTATTTCGGAAATATGGACACTTGGTTGATTTGGAATTTAACGGGTGCGCACGTCACCGACGTGACCAACGCCTCGCGCACCCTGCTCATGGATCTAGAAACCCTTGATTGGGATGACAACCTGCTCGCCCTAATGGGCATTCCGCTCTCGATGATGCCGGAGATCCGCTCCTCATCAGAAGTTTATGGGCATGTGGAGATGGGACCCGTAGCACTGGGCGGCGTTTTTGAAGGGATGCCTGTTGCCGGAGACCTCGGCGATCAACAGGCGGCTCTTTTCGGTCAAACTTGTTTCAACGCGGGTGATGCCAAGAATACCTATGGTACTGGATGTTTTATGCTGCTAAACACCGGCGAGAAACCGGTTCCGTCAAAATCAGGTTTGTTGACTACCCTAGGATATAAAATTGGCGACGCACCTGCCGTTTACGCCCTCGAAGGCTCCATCGCTATCACGGGAGCACTCGTCCAATGGCTGCGCGATAATTTGGGTATGATCGAAAAATCAGAAGATGTGGAAACTTTGGCAGAAACAGTCGAAGATAATGGCGGCATCTACTTTGTGCCTGCCTTTAGCGGACTTTTTGCCCCTTACTGGCGCAGTGATGCACGCGGCGCGATTGTCGGCATGACGCGTTACATCAACAAAGGTCACATTGCGCGGGCAACGCTCGAAGCGACCGCCTTCCAAACCAAAGAAGTTTTAGACGCAATGGAAAAAGACTCCGGCGTAACGCTCAAAGCCCTCAAAGTAGATGGCGGGATGGTCTTCAACGAAACCCTGATGCAATTCCAGACAGATATGGTCAACGTCCCCGTTATCCGCCCGAAAGTGGCAGAAACGACGGCGCTCGGCGCGGCCTACGCGGCGGGGCTGGCAGTCGGCTTCTGGAAAAATTTCGACGAACTCCGCGCCAATTGGGGACGCGACAAAGAATGGCAACCTGAAATGGATACCGAGAAACGCGATGATTTGTATAAAGGCTGGAAGAAGGCTGTGACGCGGACTTTCGATTGGGTTGAGTAGAATACGAAACCTGACAGGTCTCCAAGACCTGTCAGGTTTTTGATTAGCGTTATTATTTTCTTGTCGTACCTTTTTTCATTAAACGGAAGCAAGCTCAAAACACGGGCGAGCCGGGAAAGAGGCTATAATGGGCGCGACTTATTCGTATCCAATTAAAATCCAATCCTTATGAAAAAAATAGAACTCCTTTCCCCCGCCGGCTCGATCAGAAATATGAAATATGCTTTTGCCTATGGCGCGGATGCGGTCTATGCCGGGCAGCCACGCTATAGCTTGCGGGTCAGAAAAAATGAATTTAACAAGTTAGAGAAATTAGCTGAAGGCATAGAGATAGCGCACGCGCAAAATAAACTTTTTCTCGTTGCCAGCAATCTTGCACCCCACAATGCCAAGGTGCGAACTTATCTGCGAGATATGGAGCCGGTGATCGCGATGAAGCCGGATGCCTTAATTATGTCTGACCCCGGGCTGATCATGATGGTGCGCGACAAATGGCCTGAGATGGACATTCATTTGTCAGTGCAGGCTAATGCTGTTAATTGGGCATCCGTCAAATTCTGGGAGAGTCAGGGTCTAAAGCGCGTGATCCTTTCGCGCGAACTCTCGCTGGATGAGATCGAAGAGATCCGCCAGCATTGCCCCGATATTGAACTGGAGGTCTTTGTGCATGGTGCGCTGTGCATTGCCTACTCGGGGCGTTGTTTATTATCGGGTTATATGACGCACCGTGACGGCAATCAAGGCTCTTGCACCAATTCTTGTCGCTGGAAATATGATGCCCATGAGGCTGTCGAAACACCTGAAGGGAATATTGTTGCTATTGACCCGGATGCCTTCAGCAAGGAGAAAGTAGAGAATATTGAAGATCGTATCTTCCTGTTGCAGGAAGAAGAGCGGCCTGGTGAGTATATGCCTGCTTTCGAAGATGAGCATGGTACTTACATCATGAACTCGAAAGACCTGCGCGCTGTGCAGCATGTGAAGCGACTGATCGACATTGGCATCGACTCATTAAAAATTGAAGGTCGGACCAAATCCCATTTTTATGCGGCGCGCACGGCGCAGGTTTATCGGCAGGCGATTAAAGACGCATTAGCAGGCAATGAATTCGACATGGGCTTGATGGATGAACTCGAAAGTTTGGCAAGCCGCGGTTATACAGAGGGTTTTTATCGTCGTCATTTGCCAAAAGAGTATCAGAACTACGAACAGGGATCTTCGCGTCCAAGCAAGCAGATGTTTGTGGGCGAAGTGATAGAGCGCGATACCGCTACCGGAGATTTACTTGTGGATGTGAAAAATCAATTTCGGGTCGGTGATGAAATTGAGTTGATGACACCATCTGGGAATACCAGTTTTCGGTTAGAGAAGATGCACAGCGACGAAGGCGAAAGCATGGATGTCGCGCCAGGGTCTGGATATATTGTTCGTATTCCTACGCCAAAAGAGATAGAAGCCGATTTCGGTCTACTGATGAAGTCGCTCTAAACAGCAGATACCCTAATTACTTATGAAAAAGCCTCCTGAATTGAACTGCCCCCTGTGAGCGAGACACAAAAATAAAGCCCCCCCCCGTTGGATTATAGAGACAGGCACCTGGTTTGATAAGG